>CANHAR010000203.1 GCA_947458495.1 Gammaproteobacteria bacterium
CATACGGGCGACCACTGACAGATCGTGAGTAATCAGCACAATCGCCATGCCGGTTTCTTTTTGCAGGGATTGCAGCAGATCCAGAATCTGCGCCTGAATGGTGACATCCAATGCGGTGGTAGGTTCGTCCGCAATCAATAGTGAGGGTTTGCAAGCAATCGCAGTGGCAATCATCACTCGCTGCAACATGCCGCCGGAAAACTCGAAAGGGTACTGGCGGGCGCGGCGCGCAGCTTCCGGGATTCTTACCAACTCCAACAACTCAATGGCGCGATTAAACGCTTTGGCGCGGCTGTAACCACGATGCACTTCCAGTGTCTCCGCGATCTGGTCGCCAATACGCATGGTCGGGTTCAGCGAACTCATGGCATCCTGGAAAATCATGCCGATCTCGTCACCACAGATGGTCTTGCCATCCAGACGACGTTGCCCCAAAAATTCCTTGCCCCGCAGCTTTGCCGAGCCGGCGGTGATACGCCCGGGCGGCATGGGAATCAATCCAGTGACTGATTGCATGGCCACCGATTTGCCTGATCCTGACTCACCCACAATCGCCAGCGTTTGCCCGGCGTCCACATAAAAGTCCACGCCACGCAGCGCTTTGACAATGCCGCCATAGGTATCAAATTCGACGTGTAGATTACTGACCTCCAACAACGCCGTCATACCGAACTCCTCATTTTTGCATCCAGCGCATCGCGCAGTCCGTCACCCAACAGGTTAAATGCCAGCACAGTCATGCTGATCATCACCGCCGGGAATATCAGTTCATGCGGGTGTGTCAGCATGGTTTTTAAACCTTCATTACACATACTGCCCCATGAGGCAGTGGGCGGCGCCACACCCATACCAATAAACGACAGGAAGGCTTCTGTAAAAATGGCAGCAGGCACAGCAAAGGTCAGAGTTACCAGGATAACGCCCAGTGTGTTGGGGATCATGTGCCGCCAGATCAGGTATTGGTGCGACCCTCCGAGCAGGCGGGCGGCATTGACGTAGGCTTCTTCACGAATCTGCAGAATCTGGCCTCTGACCAGACGCGAGGTGGCTGGCCAGGACAACACCACCAGGGCAATCAACATCGGGACAATACCGCTCTCGCCAGGCCCGATGCCAAACACTACCTGAAACAGAATCATAAACAGCAGGAAGGGCAAGGCCACCACAAAGTCTGCAAAGCGCATCATCACCTGATCTACTTTGCCGCCGATAAATCCCGCTGTTGCGCCGTAAAGCACTCCGATAGCCACAAACATAAGCGGCGCCAGCAGACCAATAAACAAGGAAACCCGTGCGCCGGCCATCAATCGCGCCAGCATGTCACGACCAAGGTAGTCGGTACCGAGAGGATGCAGCGATAACTCAATCGCATCCCCCGGCTGCAAGGCAGCGGGATCCTCCGTCAGCCCGCGGGCAACAACCTCATCCAGCGTAATCACCCTGCGCACATCAGCGACGATGGTTTGAGGCTGACCCAGTGGCTGCGCCAGTTCATCGACAGCCACCACCGAGTAGTAATAAATCCGGGCACGCAAGTCCAGTCTGTCTTCATACCAGTGAACGCCATCACGGGTAATGGATGCGATAGGCACACCCAGCACAAGCGCTGACTGGGGTTCAAAGTGATTGCGATACAGACGGTATGCAGATGCTTCGGGAACAGCATCCCACAACATGCGAACCTGCTGAGTGGTTGGTTGGGAAGCCAGACGCAAGCCATCACCGTCTCCAAATCCCTGCTCCAGACTGATGCCGTCCCACCGTTCAAACGGCGCAACCAAGATAGCGGAACGATCGGCAAACGGGCCCTGACTGATCTGATCCACATCCTGCAAGGCCGGATCGACACGCCAGATTAATGGCCCGACAAAGGTAAACAGCATCAGAAAAACAATGATGTACAAAGAGGCAATCGCGCGACGGTTGGCTTTTAAACGCGCCCAGGCATCCTGCCAGTAGGAGCGTGATGGCCGCACCATCCCTGCCGTGGGTGCTGACGCTGGCAAGGGCTCAAAATCAACTGGCCGCAGGGTTCTGATGGGGCGGGCGCCTGCCGTGGATTGGTGTTCTGTTAGGGTTTGATCACTCACCGAGGGCCTCACTTCAACCTGACCCTGGGGTCAATCCAGCCATACACAAGATCCACAAGGATCACCATAAAGACCAGGAATGTGCCATAAAACACCGTGGTTCCCATGATCACCGTGTAGTCGAGCTGCTGTACTGCCTGAACAAAGTAGCGGCCCAATCCCGGTACGGCAAACACCAGTTCCACCACAAAACCACCGGTGGTAATCGCAGCGATCGCCGGCCCCAGCACGGTGATCACCGGCATCACCGCATTACGCAACTGATGGCGGGTAAAAATTCTGGCCGGCGGCACGCCCTTGGCCCGCGCAGTTCTTACATAATCGGAGCTGATCACTTCCAGCATAGAGGAACGCATCAGGCGGGTGAGGTAGGCCATGGTGCCCAGACCCAGCACCAATGCCGGCAGCAGCATGTGCGACACCGTTCCCCAGCCGGCAACGGGCAACACGGAAAAGCCCATCATGGCATTCAGATTCACCAGCGACAGCTGGCCCAACGCGGCAAATACAAAACTCGGTACGGAAATGCCCAGAATGACCAGGAACATGATGATGTAGTCGGGCAGTCGGTTGCGATACAACGCAGTTAACGCCCCCATCAGGATGCCGCCAAGCGCTGCAAATACCACTGCCAGCACTCCCAGGGTGGCAGAAACCGGGAAATGTTCGCGGATGATGTCATTGACTTCACGGTTCTGCTGGGTAAACGAAATACCAAAATCACCGCGCAGCATATTGCCCATGTACATCAGGTACTGCTCAAACAGCGGCCGGTCGAGTCCGTAACGGGCTTCAAGATTGGCGCGAATGGTTTCATTGGCCGCCCTGTCGCTGGACAATGGATCGCCGGGTACGTTGTGCATGGCCACAAAAGTCGCGGTGGCGATAAACCAAACGGTGATGATGCCCTGCAGAATTCGTTTGAGTGTATAGCTCCACATACGGTGTTATTCCTCAATCCAGGCGTAAGTGAAATCAATTTCCGCGCCAATAACCCGCCGGATCATGCCTCGCAGCCTGGGGTCAGTGACGTAGACATAACCGCGTTCGTAGTTGGGGATAATCACCACATCTTCGTAAATCAGGCGCTGGATCTCGCCAAAGGCTCTCATGCGCTCCTCAGTATCCAGTGAGGACTGGGCGATACGAACTTGAGCGTCCAACGCATCGCTGGCATATCGGCCACGGTTGTTCAGATTCCATGAGGTAAACAGGTCGGCAAAGGTTAGCGGGTCATCGTAGTCAGGACCCCAGCCGGCCATCACCATATCAAACTCGCCTTGTGTCATTTTCTCCAGACGTTGCCGGAATATCTGCGAGTCGATGATAACGTCCACACCCAGATTGCGTTTGAAGACTTCCTGATAATACTCAGCCTGCATCCTCGAAGTCGGTGTATCGCCGGTCAGCAGTGTCATTTGTGGCAACTGTTCCAGCCCGAGTTCGTCCAGTGCGCGCTGCAGATACTCGCGGGCCAACTCAATGTTGCGCTCATACATCGGTGCCGGAAACTCATCACGCAGTGAGTCCTCAACTCCGCGCAGCCAAACCGGGAACAGACTCTCGCCGGGCAGATAACCCGGCAACTTGATGACTCGGTTGACGAGTTCGCCGGAATCCTGCGCCAGATAAAATGCTTTGCGCAGGTTCAGGTTACGTGTCAGGCGTTCGTCACGGTGATTAAACTCGATGAAGAACACCGTGCCTTCCTGAAAGCTCTGAATCTGCCAGCCTTGCAGCATGGCCTCGTCGAGCATGGTTGCGCCAAGATCAGCCATCACAATCTGTTTGTCTTTGAACAGATTCAACAAGGTATTCGGATCAGAGGTCATGTGCGCAAAATTGATGACCTCAATCAGCCCACGATTGTCATCCCAGTAATATGGGTTCTTTTCCAGGCGCAGACTGGAGCCATGCACCCAACTGGTCATCATATAAGGGCCGTTGTAGAGCATCTCATGAGGATCAGCGCCGTAACGACCATTAGTGGCGTTGTAAAAGTCTTCCCGGGCGGGCAGGAATGTCACAAAGGCGACCATGCGATCAAAGTAGGCAATGGGCGTCTCAAGGGTTACGCGAAAGGTGCGGTCGTCCACAGCTTCGACGCCGAGGGACTCCAACGGCAATTCACCGTTGTTTACTTTTTCGGCATTAAGAACAGGGTAAAGAATGAAGGCGTACTGGGATCCGAGGGCGGGGGAAAGGGCATTGCGCCAGGCAAACACAAAGTCGTGGGCAGTTACCGGCTGGCCATCGCTCCACAGAGAATCCTCGCGCAGCCAGAAGGTGATTTCACTGCCATTCTGCTCCCAGCGCTCGGCTACCCCGCCTTCAAGATTTCCAAACTGGTCATAACGCAGCAGCCCTTCCATCACATGGTTCAGAATCATGCCGCTGACCGCATCGGTCGCGATCATGCTGTTCATTTGCGGGGGTTCGTCGCGAAGGTACGTGGTGATTGTGTTTGCTTCGATGTCAACAGCCGCCCGGGATCCACCAGCTGCACTACTGGTCAGGCCGGCCAGCCAGTTGAGCGCAAACATCAAAACAGCAACGCCCAGCAATGAAATCAGTGTGAAAACAATAAGTTGGCGCCCGGCGGCACTCAAAAGACGGCTATCAACAGATCTGTCTGGTTTCATTGGATTGAAGGACCCTGATTGTCACAATCCCCGAAGCATAACCCACCACGATTGTCAGCGTCGATAAATTTGAACGGCTTCAGGATATTGGGCCAACGGGCTGGATTGCAGCCATGCTGCCTACGTGTTTACCGTATAGGCAGCCTGCTCCGGATCAGGCGCGCAGATCATCCACAAATTTTTTCACACCATCAAACCAGCTGGTCTTTTTGGGTGATTGCGACCCTTCAGATTCGCCAATGATCTGAAACTCCTGCAGCAGTTCCTTTTGACGGCGTGTCAGTTGCACCGGCGTCTCCACCACAACGCGACACAACAGATCGCCCGCACCACCACCACGCACCGAAGTCACGCCTTTGCCACGTAAGCGGA
>CANHAR010000204.1 GCA_947458495.1 Gammaproteobacteria bacterium
CAGTCTTACTGTGTCAGCACCGTATTGTTCAATGAGCGCGGCTGGTTCGACAGTATTGCCCTTGGATTTGGACATTTTGCTACCATCTTTTAACACCATTCCCTGAGTCAGCAGCCGCACAAACGGCTCATCGGAACTGATCAGCCCTTCGTCTCGCATCAGCTTATGGAAAAAACGCGCATACAACAGATGCAGAATTGCATGTTCGATACCACCAATGTACTGGTCGACCGGCAACCAATAGTCAGCGCGTTTGTCCAGCATGCCAGTTTTCAAGTCTGGGCAGGCGTAGCGTGCGTAGTACCACGAAGACTCCATAAACGTGTCAAAGGTATCGGTTTCACGTTCGGCGTCCGCTGCGCATGTTGGACATTTAACCTGATAGAACTCAGGCATGCGTTTGATTGGTGATCCGGCATCGGTAAAACTGACATCTTCAGGCAGAATCACCGGTAATTCATGATCAGGTACGGGGACCGGGCCACAATGCTGGCAGTTGATGATCGGGATAGGAGTGCCCCAGTATCGCTGACGGGACACGCCCCAGTCTCTGAGACGAAAGTTGACCTGCTTTTCTCCTTTTCCACGCTGTCTTAACCACGCTTCGATGGCATTAAACGCGCTGGCAGAATCAAGGCCATCAAACTCGCCTGAGTTAATCAGAATGCCTTTGTCGGTAAACGCTTTTTCGTTCAGATCACAGGACTGACCATCAAGCGCAGGCTTGATGACCTGTTTGATGGGCAGGCTGTATTTTTGTGCAAACTCAAAGTCACGCTGATCATGCGCCGGCACGGCCATCACCGCACCAGTTCCATAGGTCATCAGCACAAAATTCGCCACATACACCGGCACCCGTTCCTGTGTAATGGGGTGGATGGCTTTGATGCCGCTGTCCATGCCCATTTTTTCCATGGTAGCCATGTCAGCTTCGGCCACTTTCACGTGGCTTTGCTGTTGAATAAAGTCAGCCAATGCCGGATTGGCCAGCGCTGCTCTTTCAGCCAGCGGATGTTGTGGAGCTACCGCGACGTAGGTCACACCCATCAACGTATCCGGACGCGTGGTATAAACGCTGAGTTGCTCGTCCTGGCTCTCGATGCCAAAGCTCAGTTGAACGCCTTCCGAACGGCCAATCCAATTGGCCTGCATGGTGCGCACTTCGTCCGGCCAGCCATCCAGCTTGGCAAGATCATCCAATAATTCTTGTGCGTAAGCGGTTATTTTTATAAACCACTGAGGGATTTTGCGGCGCTCAACCAGTGCACCCGAACGCCAGCCCCGGCCGTCAACAACCTGCTCATTGGCCAGAACGGTTTGATCCACAGGATCCCAGTTAACTTCGGCTTCTTTTTTGTACACCATGCCTTTTTCAAACAGGCGTGTAAAAAACCACTGTTCCCAGCGATAGTAATCCGGGTGACAGGTTGCCAGTTCACGGCTCCAGTCATAAGCGTATCCCAGTTGTTTCAGCTGTTTACGCATGTAATCAATGTTGCTCCACGTCCATGTAGCAGGTGCAATATTGCGCTTCATAGCAGCATTTTCTGCCGGCAGGCCAAACGCATCCCATCCCATGGGTTGCAGTACATTTTTGCCAAGCATGCGTTGGTGTCGGGCGATCACATCCCCGATCAGGTAGTTGCGAACATGGCCCATGTGAAGGTGGCCACTGGGGTAGGGGAACATGGACAGGCAGTAAAATTTTTCTTTGCTGCTGTCTTCACTGACTTTAAAAGATTGGTGACGTTCCCAGTACTGTTGGGCTTCATTCTCCACATCCTGTGGCTGGTACTGCGCATCTGCCTGTGTATTCATGTTGGTCTGTAATGTCTCAAAAAAACGATCTGTCAAAAAAAATATTTGCTAATGCTGTTGCTCTGACTGGTAAGGGTTTTCAAATCCCAGGTCTTCCAGTATCCGCGCTTCCAGTGTTTCCATTTCCAGGGCTTCTGATTCTGATTCATGGTCAAAACCATTTAGATGAAGCATGCCGTGGATCAGCATATGCGCCCAATGAGCAGGCAGGCTTTTGGCCTGCGCAGCCGCCTCTCGGGCAACAATGGGTGCACATATCACCAGATCACCCAAGGGTAGTTCATCCAGACTTTCCAGGACTGCGTCAGGCAGCTCCGCGCTGAAGGACAAGACGTTGGTCGCATAGTCCTTTTGCCGGTATGCCAGATTGATTGCTGCTGACTCGTCTTCGTCAACAATACGCAGACCCAGACTCAGCGGCTTGGATGGCACGCTCAGGTATTTTAAAGCGGTATCTCCCCAGGCCTGCAACTGGGTAGCTCCAGGCAAATCGATGCTGCTACTGTCATTGATGACATCAATAATCACGGTCATGAACGCTGCTGCCATCGGGATTTAAAGAGGTGATAGTGGTTTTTCGTTCATAGTCATCATAGGCTTCGACGATACGCTGAACCAGAGAGTGCCTGACCACATCTTTGGAGTCGAAGTAGTTAAACCCTATGCCATTGATACCTTCAAGTACTTTGATGACATGTACAAGCCCTGATCTGGTGCCTTTGGGGAGGTCGATCTGTGTCACATCGCCAGTGATCACCGCAGTTGAGCCAAAGCCGATACGTGTTAAGAACATTTTCATCTGTGACACGGTGGTATTCTGGCTTTCATCCAAAATGATAAATGAACCATTCAGGGTTCTGCCACGCATGTACGCCAGCGGTGCTACCTCGATCACATTCTTTTCAATCAATCGGGTGACTTTTTCAAAGCCCAGCATTTCATAAAGGGCATCATAGAGTGGTCGCAGATACGGATCAATTTTCTGGCTGAGATCTCCAGGCAGGAAGCCAAGCTTTTCGCCAGCCTCCACAGCCGGGCGCACCAGCAGTAGCCTCTTAACCTTGTCCTGCATCAGAGCCTCGACGGCGCAGGCTACAGCAAGATAAGTTTTGCCGGTGCCGGCAGGGCCGATGCCAAAATTGATATCCATGGATTGTATGGATTCAACGTAACGACGCTGATGTTTGCCTCGCGGTTTTACTGAGACGTGGGGCGTCTTGATCAATAAGGGTTTAAAGTCATCGATTTCCTGAACAGTTTGTTGCCCTGGCTCAGCGATGGCTGCTGCAACTCCGGTATCGCGCAAGGTCAGGTGCACCAGATCCGGAGTGATCTGAATGGCATCCTCCGTACCTTTGTAAAGCGTTTCAAGAACGCGCGCAGCCTCAGCGACCGATGATGAAATACCGGACAATTGGAAAATGTTGCCACGCTGCCGAATCTGTATCGCCAACGCCTTTTCAATCTGATGGATGTTTTCGTTCAGTTGTCCGCACAGGTTGGCCAGACGATGCGTATTCTCAGGCTCAAGGGTGAGGCTTTGAGTTTGCTGTTCAGTGGTCATGCCGCTCGGCTTATACCTCCGGAGACAGTTGTGCACGTGCGCAGCAGTCGCCTGTTGAGTAAGGAAAAGAGCCGAGAGTATAGAGCAATTCCGCGTTAAAGTTCACCTGCCAGAGAGTTCGGAAATGCATCGGTTATTTTTACTTCTACAAACTGGCCGATCAGGCTCAGATCATCCGATGAAAAATTCACCACCCGATTGTTTTCAGTGCGTCCAGCCAACAAACTGACCCCGTGTCGCGCCGGGCCGTTGACCAGAATGCGCTGACGGGTACCGACCATTCGTTCACTGATGCCGGCAGCCTGCTGCAGAATCTGTGCCTGCAACACGGCAAGTCGGTGTTTCTTTTCCTGTTCACTGGTGTGATCAGGCAGGTCCGATGCAGGTGTTCCTGGTCGAGGACTGAATATAAAACTGAATGAGGTGTCATAGCCTACCTCGATAATCAGATTCATGGTGTCTTCAAAATCCTTCTGGGTTTCGCCGGGAAATCCGACGATAAAATCAGAGGACAAACTGATGTCAGGTCGTATGGTCTTGAGTTTCCGGATGATAGATTTGTATTCCAGAGCGGTATGGCCACGCTTCATGGCGGCCAGAATGCGGTCGGATCCACTTTGAATTGGAAGGTGAAGGTGGCTGACCAGTTCCGGTACATGTTTGTAGATCTCGATCAGATTGCTGCGAAATTCCACCGGATGTGATGTGGTAAAACGAATCCGGTCGATACCATCAACTGCTGCGATGTAGGTGATCAAGGTGGCAAAGTCAACGACTTTACCGTCGTGACTCAGTCCGCGATAGGCATTGACGTTTTGCCCCAGCAGGTTGATCTCCCGAACGCCCTTGCTGGCCAGATGCACGGCTTCTGCCAACACATCATCCAGGGGGCGACTGACTTCTTCGCCACGGGTATAAGGGACTACGCAGAATGAGCAGTATTTGCTGCAGCCTTCCATTACCGTCAAAAATGCTTCGCATCCTGTCACGGAGGGTTCGGGCAAACGGTCAAATTTCTCGATTTCGGGAAAACTGATATCCACTACCGGGCCGAAGCCGTTGGATTTATTAAGCATTTCTGGCAATTTGTGCAGTGTTTGCGGACCAAAAACTACGTCCACATAAGGAGCTCGCTTGCCGATGGCAGCTCCTTCCTGACTGGCGACACAGCCACCCACTGCAATTTTGATGTCAGGTCTGGCTTTTTTTAAGCCCTTCCAGCGTCCCAGCTGGTGGAACACCTTTTCTTGGGCTTTCTCGCGGATAGAACAGGTATTCAGCAGCAGGATGTCTGCTTCTTCCGCAGTTTCAACCAGATCCGCACCATGGGTTTCCTTCAGTAAATCAAGCATGCGCGAGGAGTCATACTCGTTCATCTGGCAACCATGGGTCTTGATAAAGATTTTTTTTCGCACTGTGCTGGAAGGATTGTCGCTGCTCATGTTTTACATTACTCAGAAAGACATTCAGGGATTGACCCTGTCGAAAAGCCGCGGATTATATCAGCTAATTAGTGGTGCTGCTGTATCTGAGGGACCACTTTGAGCTACAATGACGGCCTTGACTAGGCACACCCCATTTGTTTTAACCGCGTTTTTGAGAGAGTACGATGGCCATCCGCCAGGAAATTTATCGCATCACCTTCCTCAACAAGGGCAAAGTCTACGAGATTTTTGCCCG
>CANHAR010000205.1 GCA_947458495.1 Gammaproteobacteria bacterium
GAGAGTCAGTTCACGGCGGTCATCTGGCGTAGGCAGCACAACGTTGATCATGCCATGCACGGCATTTGATCCGTAAAAAGCAGTTCCTGGCCCGCGGATGACTTCGATTCGCTCCGCATTTTCCGAATGGGAATCAAACAGCTCATTAACATTACAGAAGCCGGCTGCACGCAGAGGAATGCCATTTTCTGCCAACAAAAAGGCTCCGCATGCACCACTACCACTGAGTACGGGGGAGCGGATTGAAGTCAGGCTTTCCTGACCATTGTTACGGTTGATATTGACACCGGGCAAACGGTTGGCTGATTCCTGAATGTGAGTATGTGCCGTCAACTTGAGATCTTCTTCGGACAAAATGGCGATACTGCCATTGATGTCGGCTAACGCTTCGGGGCGACGCGAATACGATGTAACGGTGATTTCTTCAATGGCTGGTGTGCCGTCAGTTTGTGCGTGCGCCGCGGAAAAGTTTCCAGCCATGATTGCTGCGCATGACACTACTAGCAGTCGCTGTGCAGTTTTGCATGCTGCGTTGGCAGATGTTTTTCCCGACGTCAAATGTGGGTTTGACTGGTTGTCTGCAATTGTCTTTTTCATTAAAACTCTCCCTTCGAGTTGTTGCCTTTTTTAATCAGAATAACTCATGTCTAGGCCTGTCTTGTCTATGCCCGGCATGCTCTTTTGCGAGCACAGAAACATAACACAGGTGTCATAAAATTTATGCTTGCCGCCTGAACCTTGCGATAGCTATGCTTGGTTGCAAGTTCAAATGAGGTGCGTGCAATTCAGATGTTAATACTGCTGCCTCGCAACCGCTATAAATAAAATGCCTGAAGGCAGTGGAGCATAAGATGAAAATTAGGGACAAAGTTGTGGTAGTCACTGGCGGGGCCAGCGGTATCGGTAAATCATTGTGCGAGCGATTTGCTACTGAAGGCGCGCGGGCAGTTGTTGTGGCCGATATCAACCAGGACGGTGTTGATCAGGTGGCTGCGCTTATAGCGGATAAAACCCAAGTGTTGGCAATCAAAACGGATGTCAGTCAGGAAGCGGATGTCAAAGCGTTGGTTGCCAGAACAATGGAGACATTTGGTCATATCGATTTGTTTTGCTCGAATGCCGGCATTTTCACCATGGGTGGTGAGGAGGTTGATAATGACGCGTGGGATCGCATTTGGGATATCAACGTGATGGCGCACATTTTTGCAGCCAGAGCTGTCTTGCCGGGTATGCTGGCCCGTGGTGAAGGTTATCTGTTGAACACAGCGTCGGCGGCAGGCCTGTTAAGTCAAATCGGATCTGCTCCCTACGCCGTGACCAAACACGCGGCGGTGGGATTTGCTGAATGGTTGTCTATCACTTATGGCAATCGTGGAATAAAGGTTTCCGTTTTGTGCCCGCAGGCGGTGCGCACCCAAATGACAGCCAATACACGCGGAGGCGGTGTGGCGGGTGTTGATGGCATGCTCGAGCCCGATGCGCTCGCACAGACCGTGATGGAAACGCTCGAAGAAGAGCGCTTTTTGTGTCTGCCGCACCCTCAAGTATTAACGTACATCCAACGTAAGGCGGCCGATTACGATCGATGGCTGGGAGGCATGCGCAGGCTGCAGGATCAATACTCAGACCAATACAAGTGACAAAAAACTGCGGGGATTGGTGTCGCCCCGAGGAGACTTGGGGGTTGATAAATGATAGGGTGTCGGGGTTTTTTTTACTGAAGCCCAAAAAAATTCTACAGGAAACTAGTAATGACTTTGATGATCGGCAAAAACTCTGTCGTTGGAATTAATTACACGCTGACCAACGATGATGGTGAGGTCATGGACTCTTCGGACGGGCGTGGTCCATTGGTATATCTGCACGGCGCACAGAATCTGATTCAAGGCCTGGAGAAACAACTTGCAGGAAAAACGGTGGGCGCCAGCTTCAAAGCTACCATTGCGGCAGCAGATGCTTATGGTGAGACAGACCCGTCTTTGATTCAGACTTTGTCACGAGACATGTTCCGTGGTGTTGACAACATAGAAGTAGGCATGGGTTTTACAGCTCAGGGACCTCAGGGACAACAGCATATTGTTGTAACCGCCATCAAGGGCAACGAAGTCACTGTAGATGGCAATCACCCGATGGCTGGTAAAACCCTGCACTTTGACGTTGAAGTAGTCAGTGTGCGAGACGCGACCGCAGAAGAGATCGACCACGGCCACGTGCATGATGGTAGCCATCACCACTAATCAGTCTGCAGTAGCTCCAGCCAATTGCCATCGGGATCTTTTACGATGGCAATCGACACGCCGGGGCGGATGGTTTTAATGGGTACAACAATGTTGTATCCACCCTGATCACATCCATCGACCACATCTTGCAAATTACTGACGTGCAGCGTGAAGTATCGGATCCCGGTAGCGGCAGGAATTCCGCCCGGAACTGCATCTGCCGCTGGTGGTTTGTCCAGCTGTACAATTTTTAATATCGATTCGCCCACCTTCAAACGATGCATGGTACCGCCGGATGGCATCGGAATCACTGACTCGAGTGTAAGGCCCAGCATCTTCTGATAAAACGCAAGCATAGGTGCGGCATCACGGGTAATGATGCCGAGATCCAACGCCGGCTTGGTGATTTTCGCGGTTGCCAAAGCGTTGATGCCCAGACTCATGCGTTGTATCCCATGATGGCCTTGATTTCCAGGAAGTCGTGGAAGCCTTCAACACCCCATTCGCGCCCGTTCCCTGATTGTTTGTAGCCACCAAAAGGCGCGCTGAAGTCAGGTCCGGCTCCATTGATGTGGATCATGCCCGAGCGGATCTGACGGGCAATTGCGCGCGCGTGATCGGGGGCGCCGGAGACATAACCTGACAGGCCATAAACGGTGTCGTTGGCAATGCGCACCGCATCGTTGTCATCTTTGTAGCCAATGATCGACAACACCGGTCCAAAAATCTCTTCGCGAGCGATTGTCATCTGGTTGGTAACGTTGGCAAACACCGTGGGTCTGACAAAGTATCCGATTTCCAGTCCTTCAGGTTTGCCAGTGCCGCCTGCTACCAACGTTGCCCCTTCGTCGATACCGGCTTGAATCAGCGACTGAATTTTGTCGTACTGCATCTGACTGACCACCGGTCCAAGGCGGGCGCTTTCATCCGCAGGATTGCCCGGCATGGCTTTGGCAGCGGTTGCTCTGGCTATTTCGATTGCCTCGGCCATACGTGATTGGGGCACAAGCATACGGGTAGGTGCATTGCAAGATTGGCCGCAGTTGCCAAAACAGCCCATGACTCCACCTTTGACCGCGGCTGCCAGGTCGGCTGAGTCAAGAATGATATTGGCGGATTTGCCACCAAGCTCCTGACAAACGCGTTTGATGGTGTCTGCTGCCGCCTTGGCGACCTCGCGCCCTGCGCGCGTCGATCCTGTAAAGGACACCATATCAATCTCCGGATGTGCGGAGATGGCGGCTCCTACGCTGGGGCCATCGCCATTCACCAGATTAAACACGCCCGCCGGCACTCCGGCTTCGTGAATAATCTCGGCAAGGATCATGGCGCTGACAGGCGCAATTTCACTGGGCTTTAATACCATTGTGCAGCCGGTAGCCAATGCTGGCGCAACTTTACAAGTCAGTTGATTAAGCGGCCAGTTCCAGGGAGTGATCATGCCGCAAACGCCCACCGGCTCTTTGATTATCTGGGTGGTACCACGGGTTTCTTCAAATGCGTACGAGGACAGGATATGTCGGGCAGTTGCGAAATGCGCGATGCCGGTGCCTACCTGAGCGGTCCGTGCAAAGCTGATGGGTGCCCCCATTTCTTGGGAAATGGCTTGCGCAAGATCTTCGGCGCGGGCTTTGATCCCTGCCAGTATCTTGTCAAGAATGGCCAGACGCTCTTCGCGGCTGGTTTGTGACCAGGCTGGGAAAGCGGCGCGGGCAGCCCGTGCGGCGGTGTCGACATCATCGGCAGTGCCCAGAGATATTTCTGTAAATGATTTTTCAGTCGCGGGATTAATGACCGGGAGCGTGGTGCGGTTCTCAGGCCTGACCCATTTGCCATTGATGTAAAAGGATAAGTAGTCTTTGTTCATATGTTTCCCCGGTTGTGTATGGCAAGGCACGTTTGAAAGTTCGTGTTAAGTCCATCTGATATCAATTCAGATTGTGGCTCGAGCAAGTGGTCGATTATCTTTGAATTAGAATCTGAGTCAACCCGATCATCATCCAGAGCGCTGAATGGGCCGCGATTACTGCCGCAGACATTGCCTGCCTATGAACAAGGGGTATACTGCGGAGCGTGAACGGTCGATAGGCGCTGAGCGGTCTTGATCATACCCACTCAAAGGAATGTGGCCATGGTTTTGTCTTTACTTCGAATGCTGTTGCTGATGCTGACACTGATGTTATCGCCTGTCATTGCTCAGCAGGATAACGATCAGACCAGCGGTGATGCAGCACTTGATGAGGCAGACGCGGCGGCGCTGCAGGTACTTCGCGACACTGCGGGCAGTCTCGAAGCACAATTGGGGGCATTGACAGAACAGGTCGGATCTTTTGATGTGTCATTGGCTGAAATCCAGCTTGATCTTGGACGCATTTATCTTCAGCTTGAAGAGTTTGAGTTGGCCTCGGAAATTCTGACACAAGCTCTGCAGTTGCTGCGTATCAACGGCGGTCTCTACGATGCCCGGCAGATCAGGGTGCTGGAACAACTGGTGGACGCTTACAAATACAAATCCGAGTGGGATGAGGTGGATGATTATCAGCATCTGGTGTTCTCACTGCAGCGACGTCACTACAAAGAGGATTCTCCAGAGTTTGCCGATGCGGCATTAACGATGGGCGAGTGGCAGTTGATGGCATCGCGCGCCAACGTGTCGGGCAGGCCGGGGACATTTCAGGCGGTACAATCCCTGGAGGACACCAAAGAGATGTACGCCGCAGCCATTGTCCATGCACAGTCTCGCAGTGATGTGTCACGTCAGTGGCGGTTGACTTACGCCAGTGCATTGATTGATGTTGAAATGGCGCGTCA
>CANHAR010000206.1 GCA_947458495.1 Gammaproteobacteria bacterium
CAGGGGCATAGATCAGGCCTGACGACAGGCCAAAGGCGCCCTGTTGCATACCCAGCGCAACCTGATCGCGCATCCCCTGCATTTCCTCTTCGGTCGCCGGGCGGTCATCTTCGCCAACAATCAAGCCGCGGATAGAACCATGCCCGATGAAACTGCCAAAATTCACCGCGGCAGGCAGCGCAGCGATTGCGTCAAAGGTGTCTGACAGTGGCAGCGGTGAACCACCATCATTGCCGCCGATCACCGTGGTAACGCCTTGCCGGATCAGGTTCTCCGCGTCTGGCCAGCCAAAAATACCTTGATCTGTGTTGTCATCAAGAGCATGGCTATGAATATCGATAAACCCCGGCGTGATCGCCAGCCCACTCACATCAATGACTTCCTTGGCTGTAAATTCCCCGAGCTCACCAACTGCTGCGATCAGCTGGCCAGTGATGGCAATGTCGCCCTCAACAGGCAGTTCGTCGGCGCCACTAAAGAGCAGACCGCCGCGCAATACGATGTCGTAGCTGGGTATCACTGCAGGATCTGCGGGCGGTAGCGAAGCGGTTTCGGTTGCGTTGTCGGAGCAGGCACTCACGGCGGCGAGCAAAATCAGGCAGGCTAGTGGCTTATTCATAATGGGCGGCGCAAGTTATCCGTTAAAGTGATTGATTTATATGTCTGTCGTTTCAATTATTCATTAAATGGTTAAAAATGACGCCCTTTTTTGGCGTATCAGTCCGCAATATCTCAGAAACGACAAGTATCGCAAGACTTTTTGGATGAATAGAAATGGTTTTGGATTTTCTGAATAACGGCGTCCCCATGACGCATGAGGATCGCATAAATAAACGATGGCTGATCATCGCTACCATTACCCTGATTGCAGTGAGTGCATCACTTGCCATTACCTATGCGGTCTTGTGGTTGACCGGTCATGAAAAGCTGCCGATGTTTTTTATTATCGCAACGGTCGCGCCTCTGCTGATTGCCCCGGTAACAACCTGGTCCATCATCAGCTTATTGGTCAACATACAGAAACTGGAAGAGGCCTATCGCAACCTGGCCACACACGACGATCTGACCCGCTTGCTGCGCCGCGGAACATTTCTTGCGCAAAGCCAGACCTTTGCCTGTCTGTGTGCCCGCAACAAACAAACCATGTCATTTGCGACTCTTGATCTGGACCGATTCAAGGACGTCAATGACCAGTACGGGCATGGCGCTGGTGACGAGGTACTGAAGGCGTTTGCTGATATTCTGCGGCAGTCGATCAGAGCCAGTGATCTGGCCGGGCGTCTGGGTGGCGAAGAGTTTGCGATCGCTCTGCCGGGCACATCGGTTGAGGTGGCGTTGATAGTACTGGAGAGAATTCGCACCAAAACTGAACAAACCGAGTTGCAGTATCTTGGCAAAACACTGCGTTTTACCGTGAGCATCGGGGTGAGTGATGCTCACGGCAAACAGTTGGAAGATATTGACTACCTGATCAAATCCTCCGATGCCCAGCTTTATGAAGCCAAACGTCGCGGGCGTAACCGCATACAAAGAGACTCACCTGAAGATCTGTTTTCCGGTTTTGACGGCACACAAGAATCCACGCCGGCGCAGTAACACGCCAGCGCCGGGTCTGACACTCAAAGGCTGCAATCGCCACCGAATTCGTTGCCACCGCCGCAGTATGTATGGTGCTGCAGCTGGATATGGATGCCGTCCGGGTCTGCAAAATACACTTCCGGGGTGCCGCCGGGTGCGCCGCCGCGTTCTGGCATGCGTCTGCTCACCCAGTGCTGCAGGGGCGCTGCCGGCTGGCCTTCAGTACGCGGTGTCATGCCATAGTCGGTCAGCCGTTGCAGCACAGACTGTTCCGTAAAGTCCTCAATATTCAAGCTGGCATGATCAATGCGCCCGGCTTGCGCAGGTGTGCCGGGCTGCGTGCCGCCCACAAACATCAGAAACTGATTGCCATCATTGATACCCAGAACCGGGAAGGTTCCCTGAAAGGCCTGGTTCTCGATACCAAACAGTTTCCGGTAGAAATCATTGCTAAGTTCGAAGTTGGCGACATACGTTGTCATGTGATTGATTTCGCGCAGGCGAATCAAACCTGGGCCCGGGGCCGCTTCCGCAGTGCAGGCTTCGTCTCCGCGCCCGCACGATTCGATACTGGAGAGCTGAAACACGACACCATCTCTATCTGCCACAAACAACTCGTGGTTATCTGCGAGCATGGTATCGCTGTCGCCAGGCATGCGCTCGAGCCAGCTGTGCATGGCGCGACTCATGGGCGGCGCTTGATTGCTCATGCTGTCGACGGTGCGATTGACGCCATGATCGGACAATCTGGCTTGCAGGCGATACCGGTCGGGGTCAACGGCGCTTAAACCAAAGTGACTGATGTGGGGCTGCTGACCCTCTCGCACCGGCTCCAAGGTAAAGTACTGTGGGCCGCTGCCAATTTGCAGTGCTACCCGCTGACCTACCCGCGAGACCACCGCACACCCGAACAGTCCCTGATAAAACGCCAGCGATCGCTCAACATCGCTCACCCGCAGGCCAAAATTATGGTAACCATGCACGGGAATAGAGGCTGCGCTCGCTTGCTGTGCAACACTGCGCATGGCCAGTGGCATCAGCGGCAGCGCCATCAACAGGCTGCGGCGCGAGATTTTTAAGGGTGATACTGGTGTTGTTTTGTCAGCAGATGCTGTCATGGCTGCTCTCCGCACTTCATGTTGAGTGACGTTTGTTGTTGGTTGACGTTTGTTGTTGAGTGACGTCAGCTGGTGATGACGCCGGTTGCTGTTGTTGCTGTTAGTTTCACCAGTGTAGCCCTTGAATTCCGCAGAGTTAAGATGTTTGTTGTTTCTGAGTGTGCCTGGCCAGCATGGCTTTGACAGCCAGTGCAACAAAACCTGCCAGCAGTCCCCAAAAGGCTGCGCCCAAGCCGAACAAGGACAGTCCCGATCCGGTGGCCAGAAAGGTCACAATCGCGGCATCGCGTTCCGACTTTTCAACCAGCATGTGGTCAATGGCCCCGGTCAGCGCAGGTATCAGCGCAATCCCGGTGAGCACCATGATCACGGTGGGCGGCAGCGCCAGAAACACGCGCACCAGGGTGGACGCAAAAATGGCCAGTAACAGATAAAAACCCGCGTAGAGAATGCCCACTATCCAGCGGCGGCTACGATCGGCATACGCCTCGTCACCGGTGCAGATCGCTGCCGTGATGGCGGCAAGATTGACTGCATGGGCGCCAAACGGCGCGGCGATCATGCTGGCGATACCGGTACTGAACAGCAAGAGGCCCGGTTTGGGTGAATAACCGGCCGAGCGCAACACCACCAGACCGGGAAGATTCTGCGATACCAATGTCACCAGGAACAGCGGCAGTGCCAGGCTCAGCATGGCGCTTGGCACAAACTCAGGGCCCAGCGGCGATAACACGCCAAACGTCGCCCCAGGCGGCAATGCCGTGATATCCCCGCGCAACAGGGTCAGTGCCAACCCCGCGATCAGCACCAGCAACAGGGCGTACAGCGGCGCCCACTGTCGTGCCAGTAGAAACACCATCACTACCAGGCCTACCAGTGCCGGATCCTGCGCTCCCAGTCCAAACAATTGCAGGCAAAACGGCAGCAGTACTCCGGCCAGCATGGCCGAGGCGATTGAGGATGGAATCCGCTCGGCCCAGCGTCCCAGCACCGGGATCAGTCCCAACAACGCCATCATCAGCCCGCTGAGCAGAAATGCACCCAGCGCGCTTGGCCACGACAGCCCCGGGGTACTGGCCGCCAGCAGTGCTGCGCCCGGTGTTGACCAGGCCAGCACAATGGGCATACGCAGTTTCAGTGATAAGGCGGCCCCGGTAATGGCGATGCCCAGACATAACGCTGTCACCGCGGAGCCGGTTTGTTCTACCGTGGCTCCCAGGGTGCGCATGGCCTGCACGACTAACGCAACCGTGCAGCCAAATCCAACCAGGGCAGCAATCAGCGCGGAAGACCAGGCAGTCACAGGTGGGAAGTTTTGCGGCATTCAGAGCGTCCGTTGCAGTTGTTGGCGAAGTCTATATCGGGCAAATCTTTCTAGCCAGCATGAGGCTTGAACCCATAAAAAAAGCCGCCCGAAGGCGGCTTTCAGTATTACTCAAAGGCGATATTACGCTTTTGCGGAAGTTTCTTCGTTCGCTGCGTACCAGATGAACAGGCCGAATGCGATTTTGTTCACGACATCAGCCAGGTTGTAGACGATGTTCAGTGTTGCTGCGTCTGTACCGCCGGCCATGTAGCCAAAGAAGTAGCCGATTGGGTAGATTGACCAGCCTACGGTCACAGTCCACTTCATCAGATTGTAAGACTTTTGTACCGCTGGGGTTGCCTGAGTTGCAGCAACTTTGCTGGCTTCACCTGCAAAAATTTCGTACAGGATGTAGAACCAACCAAGCATACCAATCACAAATCCGATAGTGGTATTGATGTAGCCTGCTTCGCCCATATAACCGGGAACAAGCATGACCAATGTACCAATCAGCAGGCGCCAGAAGATGCCGCCGGACACTTTGGTAATCGCTGCGAGGATCAGGTAAAACTCGATCATCAACAATGGCACGGTCAGTAACCAGTCGATGTACCGGAAGTCGGTCGGCGAGGTTCCTGTGCTGACCCAAACTTCTCTCATATACATGTAATGGAACGCTGCAATAAAAGTGACCAGTGCTGACACTGTCAAACTCGTTGCCCACTTACCGCCGATGCGAAGCGCTTCCATGAGGAAGAAAATGGTTGACGCTGCAAGCGCCATAGAAATCAACCAAAACGAATATCCTACAAAATCTCCTGATTGCAGCATTTCGGCTGCGAACACTGAACTCGACCCGAGCGCAAATACAGCAACAATCGCTGCCTTTTGCCAGGTCTTTAGGGTTGTTTTTATCATTTATTATCTCCAATATTTTTTGGGTAGACTGAGAAGTGCGCAAATCAAATGCTTTTTTCTACTACGACACTTGTAGGTTCTGGATGTGTTTTCAGATCACCCAAAAAC
>CANHAR010000207.1 GCA_947458495.1 Gammaproteobacteria bacterium
ATCGGGTACATCAGCGGCCTGGACAAGCTAAACAACTTGTTTTTCACCACTTCAAGCCTGTTACCGGGCAATACTTTCGATGAGATCTACGACCGCGCTACCGGCCAGTTGTACACCAGTACCGCCGGCCTGCCTGAGAGGGGCGAGCCTTTTCGTGATCTGGGTTTGCTGGCGACGTGGACCGCTGGCAGTGGCAACCAGTTTGTGCTGATCAGCGGTACTCGCGATGCAGGACTCATGCATGCGGCCGCCGCGCTGGCGAATCCTGCGCTGGTGCCCGGACTGCCGAGTGCTGCTGCCGAGCAGTCAGCCAGTGCCGGTTTTGAAAGTCTCTTCGAAGTGTTTGGTATCGACAGAACAAACTTTGATGCCAGATTGCTACACGTGCGTGCACTGTCGTCGCAGAACAGCTGGGTGCGTGATTAACAGCGACAGCGTATCCGACTGCCTGGCGGCATCAACGCCTGCTCAGGGTTCCACGGTGTAAAAACCCGCCACCTCAAGGTGAACAACAATGTCCTCTGCGGACTGATTGTTGAGGTACCAGCCGTGTATGCCCGAAAAAGGCGCGGTCAGGGTTCCGCTTTCCTGGCCATTTCGATGGATGTTGTAAAACATCAGCAGGCCGTCTGCGCCAGGTTCGCGGTCGGTGTGGCCGTGAAACTCCACGTCCAGCAGTCCGGGCAGCATCATCTCAACGCTCCACTGATACACAATGGTATCTCCCTCATTAAGTCTGAGCTTGTATTCCAGCGCCTCACCGGCAGGCACGGGTATCGCGTAGTGCCCGTGTAAAAAGGGCGTGTTGCTGGCTGAATACGTATGCTCGCTCAGTGGAAACTCTATCCAGCCGTTCACCGCCGTTGGTGTGGCCGGTTCGTCCGCGGTGCACTGCAGCAGCATTCCGGCTGACATCAGCATCAACAATGCCCGTGAACGGTTTACACAACGGTTAAAGGATAAAGAGGGTAAAGAGGATAAAAAGGATAATGAATTCATGTCTGGTTTCCCTGCTATTGTTTGTGATGCGTTTGGGGTTTGTGATTAGCGTGTGTTTTGTGATGAGGTCGTGAGAAGGGGCTGCGGCGAAAGGCCGTGCAAAAGTCCCGGCGCACGCGACGCAGCGCCATCCAGGTTCCGGTGATGCACACGGCGGTGACACCACTTAACAGCACAATGACCAGCAAATCCCACCACGGGCGGTTTCGGATCACCGGAAAATCAAGGTCATGCAGTCCGGTGCGCACCCAGCGTGACAGGCGACCCGTGCTGCCGATTGCTCTCACCTGCCCCGTCTGCGGATTGATGTACAGGCGTGTGGCGTCTGCATCGGCAGTCAAAACCCGCACAACAGGAAGCTCTGCCGTGCGTTTGTGACCGTAGTAGTAGCTGTCTTCACGGAACAGCAGCTCAACACTTGTCAGAGGGACCCCCAAATTACTCACGCCGGCGCGGATCTGATCACTGTTCAGTAGCGCGCTGTTCCCCGTTGCGTCATAGCGCACGGTGGCTGAATCAGCAGAGTGACCCAGGAAAAAAGCCTGCTGCAAAAACGGCTGAGGAGTCAGCTGTACAAGTCCCGGTTGCTGTGTGACCGATACCTCGTGGTTGCTGAGCGCAGTCAGCAGCTGGCGCAGATCTGCCCAGCGAGTGATGCCGCCCAGGTCGCTCTGGTACCGGCGTATTTCCGGACTTGAGCCACTGAGCCAGCCCCACGGGTTCATGGTGAGCAAGCCACTGAAAACCCATGTCAGTGTTAAAACGCCAAACACCAGCCCAGCCATGTGATGCCAGTACCACCAGCCTTGATAGGGCGAGAGCGACATGAGCGCAGCGGAGTTTGCCGACGAGCGTTGCAGTCGCCGCCAGCGTACGCGTGTAATCCCTATATACAGCCCGGTGGCCGCAAGAAAACTTCCCAGCACGGACGTCCAGATCACCACGTTAGTCCACACAGCCGGGTTCATCCGCAGCTGGCTGAAATAAATCCAGTGGGGAATGGCGCCAAACCAGGACAGGACCCGCTCCCGGCGATTACTTTGCTGAAAAACCTCGCCCGTGCGCCCATTGATGTAGATCTGCGTGCCCCGTGGATCGTTCAGGGCAACGTGCCATGCAGGGGCGTTGCGGCGGGCATCGAGCAGGGTCCATTGATCACCGTCGGTTGTCCCCAGTGCGGCGGGTACACCGGTAATCCCGTTTCCCCGCGCATACTGAGCAGCCACCTCCAGCACCTGAGCCTGCGTCAGCTCCGGCAGCACAGAACCACTTTGCAGGCGGATAACCTCCTGCGTACCGGCAGACGAGGCCAGCCGTAACACAGGCTCGCCAAGCAGCATTTCAAGGCGGAAATTCCCCACCGGTGTGTCATCGTGTGGCTGCAGATCCCCCAGCGTGCAGCAGGAATCCAGATCCAGCGTTTGCAAGCCGGCAAGCCGCTGGGCAGGCGATAGCTCCGGAAAACTCTGGTACATCATGACAAACCCTGACAGGCACCACAGTGTCATCAAGACACCAACGGCAACTGCCAGGTAGCGATGCACCAGAAGTAGCCAGCGCATATCAGAAGTTGTAACTGTAATTCAGATGCACAGTGCGCGGCGGCGCAAGGCGCTGCCACAGGAACCGCTGATTGGCTGTGCCGGCCAGCACGGCAGAGTTGACCGCGGTGGCATAGGTTTCATCCAGCAGATTCTCCAGGCGCAGCGTGACCCGGTGTGCACGGTCCTGATCCAGGTAAACATGGACACCCGCGTCGACGACGTAGTTGTCAGCATACGCTTGCAGGCCAAAGCCGGTGACATTGGCGGTTTTTTCGCCGGTGAATTTAACCGCGACATTGGCACCGACGGGCCATCGTGTTGACTGATAACTCAGCGCACCGCGGTACTGGCGGCGGGGCCTGTCCATGATCTGGGTGCGAGTCCCACGCGCCAGTTCCTTGCTGTAGGTGTAGCTGACATCAAACGTCATCGCATCAGACAAAGCGCCGCTCAGCAGCAGTTCCGTGCCGGTGACATCGGTTTTATCAGCAATATTGATAAACGTGCGCGTAAAACCAACCGGGAATGCACCCAGTTGCGCGACAGCTATCGGAGCGGTGGTGATCAGGTTGTCCACGGTGCGATCCCAGCCATTGAGTTGCCACTCCAGCGTCCGTTGCGCAAACGTCACTTGTCCACCAAGGGTCAGATTCACAGCCAGGCTCTGCTCAGGGGCCAGATTTGGGTTGCCATGGGTGCAGTTGACGCCGGTAGGGCAATGGATGCGATATAGATTCTCAGCGCTGGGCAGCATAAACGACGTCGCCACCATGCCCTGTATAAACAGCCGGTCGGTAAGATCGTAGACGCCCGAGACGTTCCACACAGTTGAGTCGGTGCCGTCGGTGTTGTTATAACGAAGTCCGGCGGCAAAGCGGGCGCGTTGCGAGAGTGTGTCCTGGCTGCGTATCTGCGTGAACAGCGCGTGAACTTTCTCCTCTTGTCCGGCTATCAGCAGTACCTGATCCTGTCCCTTATAGGTCTGGAAATCGTACCCGAGGTGGTACTCAAACCAGCGATCGTCGGCAATGGCCATCGCGGCGGAGACGCCTTTGTCCCGATAGCCCCAGTAGGCTGAAGGGTTTGGGGGAGTGTAGTAGTCAGTGTCCCAGTCATGAACATACGCTTTGGCATAAAAACTCGCGCGCTCACTGGGGAGATAGTCCAGTTTGGCGCTGAGTATGTCTTCTGTGCGGTCATTGACCGAGACATTGCTGACGTTGGGATAGTCGAGCCGGGCGTCGGTGTGCATGCCCGTCAGGCTCAGGCTTAGTTCAGGGCTGAAGTCGAATCCGTATTTAAGTCCAACACTCTCCACGTCGTATCCGCGTTCGCGATTGACAGCGTTTGGCTGATAGACGTCATAGATCTCATAGCCGTCACTGGAGTCGCGCGATAACCAGCCAACCAACTTGTGCTCACCAACAGACCCCCGCAGATAGCCGTTGGCCCGGTAGGCGCCATGGCTGCCGGCACCCACTGTCACGGCCCCGTCCGTGGTATCCGAAAATCCACGTGTCACAACATTAACCACACCCGCAATCGCCTGTGTACCGTACATCAGGCCGTGACTGCCCTTTAATACCTCCGTGCGCTCGATCATGCCTGAAGGCAGCGTGTCCGCTGGGCTGGTGCTGTTGTAAAGACGGTTGTTGATGCGAATGCCATCTACGGTCCAGAGGACATCACTGGGGCGTGAGCCCTGCATTTGCACGTTGACGTAACTGAATGCTCCCGCCTGGCTTGTCAGGTGCAACCCCGGCACCAGCATCTCCAGCGCCTGAGCCACGTCAACAAACCCGTGCCGGTTAATGACTTGCTCGGTAACAATTTCCAGATCTGCACCGTAGCGGGCGAGTTCAAGCGGAAGGGTTTTTTCCAGGCTGCGTTCAGTGACCAGCACTTCTTCAACGGCAGGTGGGGTTGGCTCGGCGGACGTTAGCTGAGGCGTTGCGGCCAATACCCCAAGAAGGCTGCTCAGGCATGCGCTCAGCGGCGACAGTTTAAGATTCGGTTTCACTTGCAAGCTCACTGTTCTGTTTGGACGAAGGGTTAAACGACAGAGAGCAAGCTTAGTTGCAGGGGCGATCGAAGGGTATTTCAGGCCAGTTGATTAACGGTTAACTAACGTCTTTGCCCTGATGCGTTGTTTGATTTCAACCAAATCTGACACACAGAGTGGGTAGCTGAATTCAAAAGGCGAGCAGAAAGTTGGGGTTAAGGATGGCCGCAGATTTCTATTTGTGAAGGATGCCGCTAAACCTGATGTTGCTTAACGCTTGGTGGGCGCTGAAGCTCTAGGGGCGGAATAATCCAAACAGCCTTGGTGGCTGTTTGTCCCCTGCGGGCTTCGCGCTGGCGCGCTCGTTGTAAATTGCTGGCGCAATTTATCGAACCACATCGGTGGTTCTCATCCGCCCCTGTTCCCCATAAAAAAAGCCCCGCTAACGCGAGGCTTTTAGTTATGGTGCCCAGGG
>CANHAR010000208.1 GCA_947458495.1 Gammaproteobacteria bacterium
AATTGCTGGATGGATCTGATCTGGGTATGGGGCGTGGTTATAACGCATTCTGGATTGATCCGGGCACCAGTTTTGGGCGGGTTAAAGGCGAGTACCGGACCTCTTGGGTGGTTGAGCCTGACACTGGTCGCATTCCTTACTCAGAACAGGGGCAGGCGCTGCGCCGGGAATACCGTGAGTTGTTCAGCAGCAATGATGGCCCTGAAGGCCGTTCATTGGGTGAGCGTTGCCTGATTGGTTTTGGAGGCACAGGTGGTCCGCCCATGCTCAACGTGCTCTATAACAATCACTACCAGATCGTGCAGACGGCAGATTATCTGATGATTATGGTGGAGATGAATCAGGACGCACGGATCATTCCTATTGATGGGCAACACCGTCCGCGCGAACTTCAGCAATGGCTGGGTGATTCAATCGCCTGGTGGGATGGAGACACTCTGGTGGTAGAAACGGTCAGCCTGCATCCGCAACAGGCGGGCGGCGGGCAAATTCCATTGTCGGATCAGGGCAAAATCATTGAACGTTTCACTCGCTGGTCAGCTGAGCAGATTTATTACGAATTCGAAGTCAGCGACCCGGTTTACTACACACAAACCTGGCGTGGTGAGATGAGTTTAAATGCCAGTGACTCACGCATTTATGAGTATGCCTGCCACGAAGGTAATTATGGATTGCCTGGAATTCTGGCGGGAGAGCGGCGTGCGGAGGCAGATGCTGCCAGTCAATAGTTTGATCTGACGCAAGTGGGCCAATCAAATACTGATTGCAAACATAAATGAGAGTAATTATCATTCCCTGTGTTCTGATTTGTCCCTTGGACCAGGAGTCGGGTATGAAAAAGTTGCTGTTGTCTATGTTTGCCGTGTCTGCGCTGTCAGCCGGTTTGTTTATCAGTTCGGCTGCGCAGGCTGCTGAGGTTAATGTGTATTCAGGCCGCGAAGAGAACCTGATCAAGCCGCTTCTCGACCGGTTTACCGCAGCGACAGGCATCACCGTTAATCTGATCACCGCGGGGGCAGATGAGCTGACCACCCGTCTGGAGCTGGAAGGTGCTAACTCGCCAGCAGACCTGTTATTGACGGTGGACGTGGGCCGATTGTTGCGCGCCAAAGAGTTGGGGCTGCTGCAAGCCGTTGATTCTGATGTGCTGGAAAGCCAGATACCTGCTCAATACCGAGATTCAGAGGGACAGTGGTTCGGCGTATCACTGCGCGCACGAGTGGTGGTCTATGACAAGGAGCGAGTTGATCCTGCTCAGTTGTCAACCTACGAAGATCTGGTGGATCCCAAGTGGAGGGGCCAGATTTGTGTTCGCTCCTCCTCAAATATCTACAACCAATCAATGACCGCAGCCATGATCAGTCACCATGGTGTGGAAACCACCGAACAGTGGGCAAGAGGTCTGGTTGCCAACTTTGCGCGAGATCCACAGGGCGGCGACCGCGATCAGATTGCTGCCGTTGCCATTGGCCAGTGCCAGTTGGCTATTGTTAACACCTACTACCTCGCCGGCATGATGAACGCAACTAACGAAGAACAGCGTGAGCAGGCCTCCAAAGTGGCAGTGTTCTGGCCGAATCAAGACGACAGAGGTGCACACATCAATATCAGCGGCGTCGGTCTCACCGCGCATGCTCCAAACCGGACAGAGGCAGTTCAACTGCTGGAATATCTGGTCAGTGACGAGGCACAAACCTGGTACGCCGAAACCAATAATGAATTCCCGGTGCGTCAAGGTGTTCCTGTCAGCGCAACATTGCAGGCATGGGGCGAATTCAAGGCTGATGATCTGGCTCTTGAACAACTGGGTACCCACAATGCCGAATCGGTTCGCCTGATGGACAGGGCCGGCTGGCGTTAAGGGAACAGGTTTGACAGACAAGGCTCAATCCTCGACGCAGTTTACTGGACAAACAATCACGGCGCACATGGGCAAACATGTCTCACTGCTCGCCGTGATTGTGTTGTGTCTGCTGCTGAGTGTCCCCGTATTAACGGTATTCTCCTCGGTTTTTAACAGTAGTGATGGTGTCTGGCAGCATCTGGTCGACACATTGCTGTGGTCATACATTTTTCAGTCTTTGCAATTGATGTTAGGTGTTGGGTTCATGGTGCTGGTGCTGGGCGTTGTGCCCGCGTGGCTGGTAACCATGACACGCTTTCCTGGCAGCCGCTGGCTGGAATGGGCGCTAGTGCTGCCATTGGCTATGCCTGCCTACATCATTGCCTATACCTATACCGGAATGCTCGATGTGGCAGGACCTGTGCAGGGTTTTATCCGTGACACGTTTGACCTGCGCTTTGGTGATTACTGGTTCCCGCAAATACGCTCCACTGGTGGCGCGATTACCATGTTGTCGCTGGTCCTGTATCCGTATGTCTACTTATTGTCGCGAATGGCTTTTTTGGAGCAATCCGTGTGTGTTCTGGAAGTCTCGCGCACCTTGGGATCAAGTCCATGGCACGCGTTTACCCGCGTTGCGGTGCCACTAGCGCGCCCTGCAATTATCGCCGGTTTGGCATTGGTGCTGATGGAGACACTGGCCGACTATGGTACTGTCCAGTACTTCGGTATCTCGACCTTTACTGCAGGAATCTTTCGTACCTGGTTTGGGATGGGCAGTGCGACCGCGGCGGCGCAACTTTCAGCTGTGCTAATGCTGTTTATCTTGGTGCTGGTGATTGCCGAGCAGTGGTCGCGCAACCGCGCGCGTTACCATCACACCAGTACCCGCTACTCACACTTACCGCGGCTTAGGCTGACGAGTTGGAAAATGGCCGGTGCGCTGATGTATTGCCTGCTCCCGGTATTGTTAGGGTTTCTTATTCCGGTGCTGCAGTTAGCCTGGTGGGCCTGGGACACACGCGCGTTGGTTGATTTTAGTGCCTTCAGTCAGTTGGTGTTTAATAGTTTGCGCCTGGCATTTACCGCTGCATTGATCGCGCTGATGCTGGGAATGCTGATTACTTATGCCAAGCGTCTGCAGCCCGGTTTGCCCATGCGTACCACAACACGCGTACTAGGACTCGGATATGCCGTCCCCGGCACTGTCATTGCCGTTGGTGTGCTGATCCCATTTGCGTGGTTAGACAATTCGCTGGATGCGTGGATGCGTGCACAGTTCGGCATCGCGACCGGCTTGTTGATGAGTGGTACGCTGATCGCTGTGGTGTTTGCCTACATTGTGCGGTTTTTGCCCGTGGCCATGAATACGGTTGATGCGGGATTGGGCAAGATAAAACCCAGCATGGACGATGCTGGCCGCTCCATGGGGCTGGGTTCCTGGCAGATTCTGCGGCTCATTCACATTCCTATGTTAAAGGGCAGTTTGTTGACAGCCGCATTGTTGGTGTTTGTCGATGTACTTAAAGAGCTACCGGCCACCTTGATTCTGCGTCCCTTTAATTTTAATACACTGGCTATTCGCACCTATGAGCTTGCCAATCAGGAGCGGCTCACCGAGGCGGCGGCATCCGCATTGATGATCGTTATTGCCGGCATCATTCCTGTTATCATCATCAGCCTTTCTATCTCAGCATCCCGACCCGGTCATGACAAACGCACTTGAACTCAGACATGTCTCTGTAGAACTGGAGAAAACGCCGATTGTGCGCCAGATCAGTATGACGCTGAAAGCCGGCGATATCGGCTGTCTGCTGGGGGCAAGCGGATGTGGCAAAACCACGCTGTTACGCGCAATAGCCGGCTTTGAGCCTGTCAGCGCTGGTGAGATATTCATTGCTGGGGAATGTATCAGTCACTCAGGATGGCAGTTACCGGTTGAAAAACGCCAGGTGGGTATGGTGTTCCAGGACTATGCACTGTTCCCTCACATGAATGTGCGCGACAACATCGCATTTGGATTACGTGCCCTTGCCGGCACAGCTCGACGACAACGAGTCGATGAGTTGGCAGCCATGCTGCGGATCACAGAACTGCTGGAAGCCTGGCCGCATCGTTTGTCGGGTGGTCAACAACAGCGCGTGGCGATTGCGCGTGCGATGGCGCCCAAACCGCGGATTCTATTGTTGGATGAGCCTTTTGCCAGTCTGGATGTTGAACTGCGTGAACAGATTGCCCGTGAAATCCGCCTGGTTCTGAAGAAGGACGGCATTACCACCATTCTTGTCAGCCATAATCAATATGAAGCCTTTGCGATGGCGGACGAGATTGGGGTGATGAGTGCGGGCACACTGCAACAATGGAGCCCTGCGTTTGAGTTGTATCATGAGCCCTCGAATGCCTATGTGGCTGACTTCGTAGGAGAAGGTGTGTTTTTGCCGGGGACCGTGGTTGACAACTTGCATGTGCAGACCGAGCTGGGTCTGTTACACACGGATCAACCGATGGCTTTTGCGGTTGGAGAATGCGTGTCCGTGCTGATCCGTCCCGACGATGTGATTCACGATGACCACAGTCCGGCCACAGCCAAAGTCATCGACAAGGCCTTTCGCGGATCACAGTTTTTATACACATTGGAATTGGAAAGCGGGGCTCGCGTTTTAAGCCTGGTGCCCAGCCATCACGCACATGGCAAAAACACCCAGATAGGCATCAAGGTGGAAATGGACCATCTGGTCGCATTTCCACGCTGAGTTTAGCTGATGAAAATGCAGGTCTGGTTGTTTATTTGGCGTCGACCTTGGTGAACATCACTGTATTAAGCGGTTTGCCATCAATCTCGAATGAGGCAATTTCTACACGCCCACTACCTGGACCAAAAGGCCATTTGGCGCTGACATAACCACTCATTCCGCCGCTGCTGACCATGCCGGCACTGATCCCGTAGTTCTTCGCCAAACCAACAGCTGTCCATTCACATGCACCCTCTCCGGTTGAGATCAGTGCATAGAGGCTATCGCCGTATTTGGGTGATTTGCCCATGCTTTTAACTTCCATGGTGCAGCCACCACGGCCATTTTCACCGGACGATGACAGATAGACACCTTCAATCATGGTTTGTGCAGAGACGGGCAGTGCTG
>CANHAR010000209.1 GCA_947458495.1 Gammaproteobacteria bacterium
CGGGGCGGTAAAGCCCAGTGATGCGGCAAAGCCTTTGACAAGAACACCGTTGGCATAGAGGTCCGTGGCTGGTGCCTGCTCAACACGCACGTTCGCCCAATCGGCATCAAGCTCATCAGCAGCCATCATTGGCAGTGAGGTTAAAACACCTTGGCCCATTTCTGAATGTGGCACGATCACGGTAACAATATTGTCAGGGGCAATGCGCAGCCAAGTGGTCAGAAACGTCTGGCCTTGCTCCGCGTAATCGCGATTGGCAATGCTCTGTCGGCTGGGGCGAGTGCTGGCATAACCGAGAAGCAATCCGCCGCCTGCGACCGCCGCGCCTAACAAAAAACGTCTGCGTGATATGCTCATACGTTAGTCTCCACAGTGGCGTCGACAAAGGGGGTTGCTGGACGGGTTGCTATCAGTTGAGCGATGGCTTTGCTGATGCGCGGATACGTTCCACAGCGGCACACATTGCTGATGCTGCTGGCAACCGCCTGCTCATCGGGGCTTGGATTGCTGTCCAGCAACGCGCTCACTGCCATGATCATGCCGGACTGGCAATAACCGCATTGCGGGATCTGGTGGGCAATCCACGCTTGTTGTACCGGTGTAAGACCACCGGCCGAGAGTCCTTCTATTGTTGTGATCTGCGTGTTTTGCACAGCGCTGACGGGCGTTACACAGCTGCGCACCGCCTGTCCATTAACATGCACCGTGCATGCTCCGCAGGCCGCGATTCCGCAACCGAACTTGGTACCAACCAAGCCCAATTCATTACGCAATGCCCATAACAAGGGCATCTCCGGTTCAATATCGAGTTGCCTCGTCTCTCCGTTGATTTGAAGTTCGATCATAGTACGCCTCTTGTCGGCTAGAGTTTTAATTAAGCTTTTGGCAGTGTGCAGGTGGTCAGGATTTGCGCTGTCGCCTTTGTAGCACAGCATTAAATGCAGACATAGATGCTTTGCCGAAAACTGATAGGCCATTGGTCACTATTTTTGGTGCAACTGCCGAAAATGCGTTGACCCAATGTTGTTTCGATATCACAGTACCCGCTGCATTTTAAGCGAGTGGTTTTCCAGGAATTTAACAATGCAGTGTTGAACGAAACGGCGTTTGCCTTGGTTTCTGTGCGGACACGTGCTGTGTCGTGACAATTTAAAGTTCAGAATAACATTTGAATACCAAAAAATCTTTTAAGGGGATTTCGCAATGAAGACAAGATTTGGATCATTGGTGATGGGATTTGCTGTAGCAGTTCTGCTGACGGCATGTGCTGGCACTTCCGCTCCTCACCCGCTGGTCGGCGGCTGGGCAATTACCATTGATACACCGGTTGGCTCCATGGCCGGCAATCTGAACATCAACCCTGACATGACAGGCGAGATGAGTTCAACTGAGTTGGGTTCGGCGGCGCTTACCGGCATCACTGTAGATGGTGAAACAGTGCAGTTCAGCACAACAATTGACGCACAGGGTCAGAGCATTACGCTGGCATTTAATGGCACTGTGACAGGTGACCAGCTGGCTGGTCAGTTTAATACTGATTTCGGACCGATCGCTGTCAGTGGTGTTCGTCAGTAAAAGTCGTTGGCAACAAGCAAAAAGAGAGAGGGCGGTTAACCGCCCTCGATCGATGGAACAAACACAACTTCGCTGAGTTCATCCAAAGGTTCCGTAAGTGCATCACTATAGATGTCGCCGTCTATAGCAACCGATGCTGTTGTTAAGGCCGGACCGCAGCCCGGGTACAGTTTCTCAAGCGCCCTGATCAGTGCCACCACCGAGTTGGCCTCGACCTCCATCCATTTGCCGGAAGGAAGATTTTTTCCGCTAACAGACACTGCTTCTCGCAGCAGGCTGTTGATTGTCAGCTTTGCCATAATTCTCCGAAAATAATCTTTTGTGACTGGTTGCCACGGCTTCGCGGCGAAGTATCGCATATTTCTTCCACTGTGTTACTGTCACTGTTAATCTTTGACCACTTCGCAAAATGCCCATTCGGGAGAATAATAATGCAACTCAAGCACTTGAGCGCCTTGCGAGGCGCAGTACGTTACTCATTTGTTCAGGGACTGTTTAAAAGCTTGGGCACAGCCCTAGTGGGAGTTTCAATCACAGCCGCCAGCAGCGCGGTTTATGCGCAGAGCTCGGAGCCGCAATTGCCCGATCAAATGGCATGGACGGCGTACAATCTTGGAACAACAGGTTATAACCAGTCCGTTGCCATAGGCGCCATGTTACGCGAAAAATATGACGTCACACTTCGGGTCATCCCCGGTCAGAATGATGTTTCAAGGCTGTTGCCGCTGAAAACCGGTCGGGTGCAGTTCTCTGCCAATGGCGTTGCCACCTATTTTGCCCAGGAAGGTGTATACCAGTTTGCAGATCCAGAGTGGGGCCCCCAGCCGTTAAGAATGGTGATGAGTTCCAGTGGGCTGAGTAATCAGGCGGTGGCCGTCGCCGCTGATATTGGCGTTTCCAGCTTTGCGGAGTTACGTGGCCGGCGCGTGCCGTTTGTACGTGCAGCGCCCGCCCTGAATATCTCAATGGAAGCCTATCTGGCCTGTGGTGGATTGACCTGGGATGATGTTGTGCGGGTTGATTTCCCGGGATATGACGCTTCTTGGGAAGGAATTATCAACGGTGATGTTGATGTCGCTTTTGGCACCACGGTGTCAGGGCCAACCCGCCGTCTTGAGGCATCACCGCGTGGTATTGCGTGGTTACCTGCGCCTCACGATGATGAAGGCTGCTGGGAGCGATTGCTGAATGTAGCGCCGTACTTCACCAAGTATAACGCCACCCGCGGCGCGGGTATCAGTGACGAAAATCCTCAGGAAGCAGGCACATATCCTTACCCGATACTGATAACGCAGGCGGATCAGGATGAAAACACGGTCTACTGGCTAACGCGTGTCATGCATGAGAATTACGACACCTATAAAGATGCGGACCCCGGGGCTATTGGTTGGGCACTGGAGTTTCAGGTGTTCGACTGGGTAGTGCCCTATCACGAGGGAGCGGTGCGCTATTGGAAAGAAATCGGTGTGTGGACGGACGCCTACGAGGCCCATAACACCGAATTGATTCGGCGGCAGGATGTGCTGGCAGCGGCCTGGGCCGACGTCACCAGCCAACGCATTGGCGATCAGCAGGAGTTTCTGGCTGCCTGGCATCAGCTTCGTGCAGAGCGCCTGCGCGCGGCTGGATTTGAACCGATATGGGAAACAACTGAGCCGTGAGTGATATTCATACTGAGAATAATGTGGCCGTGTCTCGTCCGGTAAGATCGTCTGCAAGTATGCCGTTGCCGCTGCGATGGCTGGTCGCTATCGCTGCCGTATTGAGCGTTTTTCTGGCCATGGACTCGTTGCGACTGTTCTCCGAACGGCCGCTGATGGAGTTTGTCATAACTGTACAGAACCACTATTACTATGCGCTTCTGGCCTTGCTACTGCCGTTCAGTTTTCTGATTTATCCGCCTTTTAAAAATGCCACCCGCTACTGGTATGACATTGTCTTGGGCCTCGCAACCTTTTGTGTATGCATGTACTTTTTTGTTAACTCTGAAACCATGCTGGATTATGGTTGGGAGTTTTCTGCACCCGATACCGCGGTGATGATGAGCTATCTGTTGTGGGCGCTTGCTCTGGAAGCGATTCGGCGCTGTGGTGGTGCCACGCTGTTCTGGATGGTACTGCTGTTTTCGATTTATCCGATTTTTGCTGACCAGATGCCCGGCCCGATCTCGGGGATGGCCTCGACAGCTGCTGAAACAGCCTCCTACCATGTGATGAGTATCGAGAGCATTTTGGGACTGCCATTCCGTGCGTTTGCCCAGTTGGTGATAGGTTTTCTCATCTTCGGCGTCGCCCTCCAGCACACAGGTGGAGGGCGCTTTTTTATCAATCTGGCGTTTGCCGGCTTTGGTCATGTGCGCGGTGGATCCGCAAAAGTCGCCATTGTGTCCAGTGGTTTGATGGGATCGATGAGCGGCAGTGTTATCACCAACGTGCTGTCGACCGGCCCGTTAACAATTCCTGCGATGAGAAAGACCGGGTTTTCACGTGAATACGCGGCGGGTGTGGAGGCATGTGCGTCAACAGGAGGCGTGTTGTTGCCGCCAATCATGGGATCTACTGCGTTTGTCATGGCGACATTTTTGAATGTGCCGTATTCCGATGTGGCGATCGCGGCTACTATTCCTGCACTGTTGTATTTTTTTGGTCTTTTTGTGCAGATTGATGCGTACGCGGCCCGAAATGGTCTGCAAGGTGCGCCCCGAGAAGAGCTGCCCAAGTTAAGCGATACCATTCGCGAGGGCTGGTTCTACATGGCCTCGTTTGTGGTATTGATTTTTCTGCTGGTGTTTTTGCAGCGCGAGGCCGTGGCACCGTTTTATGCGACGGGCATGCTGTTGGTGCTGAACCAGTTGTCACTTAAAAATCGCTGGAATTTGGATCAGGCTGGTGATTTCCTGGTGGCATGCGGAAAGTTGCTGGTTGAATTACTTGCGATTATGGCGGGTGTAGGCCTGATTGTGGGCGCTCTCTCAGTAACCGGATTATCCGGGACACTGGTCAATGACCTGTTGTTTATCGCCGGTGATTCGGTCCTGATGTTACTGCTGATGGGGGCGTTTACCAGTTTTATTCTGGGTATTGGTATGACAGTTACCGCCGCCTACATTTTTCTGGCGATAGTGCTGGCCCCCGCACTCGTGCAAGGTGGCCTGGACCCGATGAGTGTGCATTTGTTTATTCTGTACTGGGGCATGTTGTCATTTATAACGCCGCCAGTGGCGCTGGGTGCATTTGCAGCCGCCAGTATTGCCGGCGCCTCTGCGCTGAAAACCGGCTTCAAAGCCATGCAACTAGGCAGTGTGATTTACTTCATCCCGTTCTTTTTTGTTCTTGAGCCCGCGTTGATCATGCAGGGGTCTGTTTTCCAGATTGTGCTGACAACGTCGATAG
>CANHAR010000210.1 GCA_947458495.1 Gammaproteobacteria bacterium
AGCCTGTTCAGCTGTGTACACACCATCCTTGATCGTCGATGTCTGTGCGCTGGCATAACCGGCAAAAAGCGCGACTGCAGAGACCGCCAAAACTGAAATAACTGTGTTGTTTACTGCTTTCATCTTTGTTTACTCCGGTACGCAGGGTACGCTCTTGAGTGTTCACGTGCGGCTGCTTTTATAAATCAGGTCAGCATCGACAGGATAACTTTGAGGCGATGAATGCCAGCTTAACAACAGGGGTGCAGCGCCACAAAGCGCGATAATGTACCAAATTAACGCCGCAGCGCAAACCCGCAAACCTAACAACAGGCGTCAGCACAGACCGCTGGCAATGCAACCGGACTCGGTATCTGTCGTCCATAACAAGGTACCGCTGCTGACGACTCCTCGAAGGACATAGTCATCCGTTGTCAGTATGCCGCCGTGGGCTCCCGAAGGCGTGACTGTCACCAGAAAATCATCGTCATCCGTACTGATGACAACAGATTCAACCTGGGTCGACACCGACCATCCGTCCTGTTCGGCGATTGTTGTACACCCTTCAGGGCCACGTGTCTGGACGCAGATATCAACACTGGCTCTGGCAGGCGCGGCAGCCGACATGACTTCTGCATAGGTGGCACGTGCCGCGTATCCCTGATAGGACGGTAAGGCTACCGCGGCCAAGACACCGATTATTGCCACCACCATCATGAGTTCAATCAAAGTAAAACCGTTATTGCTGAGTTGACGCATATATGCACCTCCATGTGCAAAGTTTTATACCGGTATTGATTCCGGACAGACCAACACAATCTGTCCACAACTCTGGTATAGCAGAGCCTGCCGCTGGCTGCTATAAAACAGAGGGACACGGAGGTCACGATGCAGGCAAACCGCCTACCAGACATGCTGGCTGAACACGGGCTGATCGCACGCCATCTGCTTGCGGACACATCTGCATTGGCCGAACGTGAACAGTTGCCACTCGTCAGTCTGCTGATCAGACAAGGCAACATTGATACTCACAAACTGGCGCAACTGATTGCCCAGGCTTTTTGTTGCCCGTTGTTCGATGTCCGATCACTGCACCCTGATTTTCTGCCGGAATTCAAACCCTGGATGCACCGATGCCGGGCACTTCCAATTGCACAGACGGGTCAGGTCGTCCACCTTGCAATTGCTGATCCCGCATGCCTTGGCACATTGACCGAGCAAGGCATCTTTCCAAAACAGATATTGCAACCATTGATTGTTGATGGCAGGGAACTGGAACGTATTCTCAACCATCTTGGAACCCGGCACACACCCGCGTTGCCAGGCATCAGCGCTGACTCCGCGGCCCAGGAACTCACCGTCCTGATGACTGACAGCGCTGAAGACGATACGGCGCATAGCGCTGACATTCATGAAACCGCCAACGAAGCACCCGTGGTGCGGTTTGTGAATCAACTGTTACTGGACGCAGTTAATCTGCGGGCATCTGATATTCATATAGAGCCTTACGAAATGTCCTGCCGCATTCGCTTTCGCATCGATGGCATTCTTCGCGAGAATTCGCGAACTGCCGCCAGACTTGCTGCACGTCTGAGTGCTCGGCTGAAGGTGATGGCCTCACTGGACATCAATGAGCGACGGCGACCGCAGGATGGGCGCATACGGCTGAAACTGGCTGATGGACGCAACATAGACTTGCGCATCAGTACCCTGCCAACGCTCTGGGGAGAAAAACTGGTGCTCAGAGTACTGGATTCCTCAGGAACGGTTATGCCCATGAATGCCCTGGGTTTCAGTCCCGCACAGTTGCAAATTTACCTCAATGCTCTTGGCCGGCGCCAAGGCATGATCCTGGTAACCGGACCGACTGGCAGCGGTAAAACCGTGACCTTGTACAGCGGCCTGGGACATCTGAACGCTGTGGAACGCAACATCTCAACGGCTGAAGACCCGGTTGAGATCAATCTTGAAGGCATCAATCAGGTTGCAGTCAATCGACGCAGCGGGCTGGATTTTGCCAGTGCTCTACGAGCTTTTCTGCGCCAGGATCCGGACGTGGTGATGCTGGGGGAAATCCGCGACCATGAGACCGCAGATATCGCCGTAAAAGCCGCGCAAACCGGGCATCTGGTGCTTTCTACGCTGCACACCAACAGCGCCGTCGAGACCATCAATCGCCTGCTCAACATGGGGATAGAAGCCTACAACCTTGCCGGCGCACTGACACTGATCATCAGCCAGCGGCTGGCCAGGCGACTGTGCGTTTATTGCCGCGAGCAGGTCTGTTCGGCGCAAATTCCTGCTGACGACAAGTTTACTCAACAACTGCCAGAGAAGGTCTGGGTCGCCAGAGCTTGCAGCCATTGTAATGATGGTTATCGTGGTCGCCTCGCGCTGGTCGAGTTATTGCCTGTCACTGCAGACCTTGCTGAGAAAATCGCAACCGGCGCAGATGTTCGGGAGATTGAGGCCATAGCCCGCCAGGCAGGTGCATCAAGTTTGCTGGATAATGCCCTGACGTTGCTGGCCCGCGGGGAAACCAGCCTTGATGAATTACGCCGGGTGTTGTCATGACTGGCAACGCAGGCAAGCAGTACTCATGGAGAGGCACAGACCTGGAAGGGCGGCCTCAACAGGGTGTGGCCAGCGCAGAAAGTCACGGGGCACTGCGCACGGAGTTTTATGCAAAGGGCATCCTCGTCACTGACATAAAAGCCATCCGGAAACTCGCAAGCGCACAAAAACCTCTGCGTCCGCCAACCGGAATGCTGAGCATGTTTCTGCGCCAGTGTGCCGGCATGCTGCAAGCCGGACTGCCGTTGGTGCAGGCGCTTGAGATCAGCATTGACTGTCTGCCGGTATCCCGCTTCAAAACTGAAATGTCTGCGATCCGGCAACAGGTTGCGCAAGGCAGTCTGCTAGGCGAGGCGTTTAGCCGCAGCGCGCTCAGCGATCAGAAGCTGATGATCAGCATGATCAAAGCGGCAGAACAGTCAGGCACACTGGATCAGATGCTGGGTCTGCTTGCAAACGATCAGGAAAAGTCCGAGCGACTGCGGGCGCGGGTCAAAAAAGCCTTGATGTATCCACTGACCGTGCTGGTTGTGGCAGTGCTGGTGACCACGCTGCTGCTAATCAAAGTGGTGCCACAATTTGCAGCTACATTCGCCGGACTTGGCGCTGAGTTGCCACCCCTCACACGCACAGTGATGATGTTGTCTGACATGGCAATCGACTACGCTCTGCCGGCCAGCGCCGCGGCGTTAAGCCTCACACTGTTGCTGCGCGCGATGATCACGCGCCACAAAGCGCTGCAGTTGCTGACAGACAAGCTGATGTTGTGGCTGCCACTGACAGGTTCTGTGGTCCGCAACGCTTGTCTGTACCGTTTCAGCCAGACACTCGCCGGCAGTCTGCGTGCGGGAGTCCCTCTGCTGCAGGCGCTGGAGTCAACCGCTGCAGCCACGGGTAATCATGTTTATGAGCTCGAATGCCTGATTATCCGTCAGCGGATCAATGAAGGGCATCCCTTGAGTTTTGCGGTTCGCAAGAATCGCCTCTTTCCGGTTATGATTGCGCAACTTGTTTACGCAGGTGAGCAATCCGGCACGCTTGATCAGATGCTGCAGACCTGTGCAGTGCGATATGAGCAGGCGGTTGATCAGTCTGTAGACCTACTGAGCAGTATGATCGAGCCCATGGTGATGATGATATTGGGCATGATTGTCGCCGTGCTGATGCTCGCTATGTATCTTCCTGTTTTTCGGCTTGGAGCCGTGTTATGACCCTAGTGGATTTACTCGCAGAATCACCGGTGCTCACCATGGTGCTGGCAGCAATACTAGGACTGTTGGTCGGCAGCTTCCTGAATGTAGTCATCTACCGGCTACCGCTGATGTTGCAACGCGAATGGCACGGGCAATGCTGTGAATACCTGCAACTCGATGCGGCAAAAATCAGTTCAGTACACCCTGTTTCTGAACATAAAGTCTTTAATCTGATGAAACCGGACTCACATTGCCCGGTCTGCAACAAACCTGTTCGACCATGGCAGAATATTCCGGTCATCAGCTATCTGTTGCTGGGCGGAAAATGCAGCGAGTGCAAAACCGCAATTCACTGGCGATACCCGGTTGTGGAATTGGCGACAGCAGCACTGTCCGTTGTTGTCGCCTGGCATTTTGGAGCAACCTGGAGTTGCGTTGCCGCCCTGTTTTTCACCTGGTTGCTGATCGCCGCGACTGTTATTGATATCGATCATCAATTGCTGCCTGACAATATCACCCTGCCCTTGCTGTGGCTCGGCCTGGTATTGGCGCTGACACCCTACGGAACCGGGGTCTCCGTCACTGATGCCGTTATCGGCGCAGCAGCGGGCTACCTGAGTCTGTGGAGTGTCTACCAGATATTCAAATTGCTCACAGGCCGCGAAGGCATGGGATACGGGGACTTCAAACTATTGGCGGCGATCGGCGCCTGGCTGGGCTGGCAACAGCTGCTGACAGTTGTCATATTGTCATCCATGGCAGGCGCCGTACTGGGCATAGGCATGGCCATATTTGCAGGCAGAGATAAAAACATTCCCATGTCATTCGGGCCTTATCTGGCAATTGCAGGGTTTATTGCGCTGATCTGGGGCAATGTGATTGCAGACTGGTATCTGAACCTCGCGGTGGGCGGCTAATGCAGGCTTCTCCCAAAAACAAAGTCGCAGTGATTGGCATTACCGGCGGTATCGGCAGCGGCAAAACCGCCGCTACCGATCGCTTTGCCAGTCATGGAATCGATGTAGTTGATGCTGACCTGATGTCAAGGGAGGTGGTAAAACCCGGCAAACCAGCGCTTGCTGCAATTGCATCACGGTTTGGTGCCGGCACCATTTTGCTGGAAGACGGCAGCCTTGATCGACGGCAGCTCAGGCACATTATTTTTACGGATCCCAGTGAAAAGCACTGGCTGGAAAGCCTGTTG
>CANHAR010000211.1 GCA_947458495.1 Gammaproteobacteria bacterium
GGCGCAGTTCTGTGACCCGTCTTCAGGTTCAGTACAATTTTCCGGTTGAGCTGTTTGGAACGCAGGTTTTTACACTGCACTTTGACGAGACATTTCCATGAACTCCACAAAGAATCAGGTGTTGAAAATTCTGCAACAAGCACTGGACTATGAATTCAATAACAAGGAATTACTGACACTGGCGCTGACCCATCGAAGTGCTGCGCGTCATCACAATCAGCGACTTGAGTTCCTGGGTGATGCGGCGCTGGGTTTGATTATGGCGGACATTCTCTACCAACGCTTTCCAGACTCAACTGAAGGTGAGTTAAGTCAAGTGCGGGCATCTCTTGTGAACCGCAGCACATTGGCGGCTATCGCCCGCAGGCTTGGTCTGGGAGAAATTATTGTGCTTGGGCTTGGAGAACAAAAAAGCGGCGGCCAGCAACGCGATTCCATTTTGTGTGATGCCCTTGAGGCTTTACTTGGCGCACTTTATCTCGATGGCGGCATGCAAGCCTGCACAGCCTGCATCAAAAGATTGTTCGAACTTCAACTTGCCCCGGGTGGTGAACGGCAGCTAAAGGATAGCAAAGACGCAAAAACCAGACTTCAGGAACTGATGCAAGCAAAGGCGCTTTCGCTGCCATTCTACGAAGTGCAGGATATCCGTGGTGATGAGCATCAACAGGAATTTTATGTGTCATGTCGCGTACCAATATTAAAATTGACCGTCACTGGATATGGAAGATCACGACGTGAAGCGGAACAACATGCAGCACAACAAGTATTGGCGAACCTAGAAAGTTTGTCAGGCAAACCTACTGATCCAGGCTGAGAGCACGAGTTCATGAACGAAAACAGTGAGACACGATGTGGGTTTATTGCCATCGTTGGACGCCCCAATGTCGGCAAATCAACACTATTGAACCATTTGCTTGAGCAAAAAATCAGCATCACATCCCGCAAACCTCAAACCACCAGACACCGAATTACCGGCATAAAAACTGAGGGTGTTGTGCAGTTTGTTTATGTTGATACTCCGGGGCTGCACAAAGACCAGAAGCGGGCTTTAAACCGTGCGATGAATGCTACGGTCGCTGAAGTATTAAAGGATGTTGATGTTGTGCTGTTTGTAGTAGAACGTCTGATATTTAATGATGAAGATGAAATGGTTCTCCAGGCCATGGAAAAATTGAAAATTCCTGTGCTTTTGCTCATCAACAAATGTGATCAGATTGAGAATCGAGAGCGCCTTTTACCGCATATCCAGAAGATTGCTGCCAAACGCAACTTTGCAGAAGTGATCCCCATCGCCGTGCTGACTGGTCATAACCTGGACACTGTTCAGAGCTGTGTTGCCAAGTATCTGCCTCAAGGTCCATTTATGTTTCCGGAAGATCAAATCACCGACCGGAGCTCAAAGTTTCTTGCAGCTGAATTGATTCGTGAAAAGATAACGCGTCAACTTGGTGATGAACTGCCCTATGACGTCAATGTGGAAATCGAAAAGTTTGTTGTTGAAGGGCGGGTGATTCACATCCACGGCCTGATCCTGGTTGATAAACCGGGACAAAAACAAATTATCATCGGTCACGAAGGGGATCGGCTGAAAACCATAGGTAAAGCCGCCAGATTGGATATGGAAATAGCCTTCGACAGCAAAGTGATGCTGCACCTGTGGGTAAAAGTGAAAACAGGGTGGGCAGATGATGAAAGAGCGTTACAGAGTTTATCCTGAGCATTGACAACAGGCGAGGTCTGAAGTGGTTCGGAAAATTGAGTTGCAACCGGCCTATGTCCTGCACACACGCGAATACCGGGACACCAGCCTGTTGGTTGATTTTCTGACACTGGACTATGGTCTTGTGCGAGCTGTAGCGCGGGGTGTCAGGGGCGGAAAGTCGCAAAAGCGCGCATTACTTCAACCACTGCAACCGTTACTGGTAACAATGAGTGGTCGCAGCGAATTGTTAACAGTGGGGGCAATGGAGCCTGCGGCGCCGGTATTCCAACTTCATGGCGAAAGACTGTTTTCGGTGCTGTATCTTAACGAGATACTTTGCCGATTGTTGCAATATGGACAGTCTCACCCAGAGATCTATCGTCTTTATCAATCCACATTAGTGTCTCTGCTCAATCATTCAATAATTGAAATTGCGCTCAGAAAATTTGAATACCGATTGCTGCTCGAGTTGGGATATGGTCCTGATCTAACCATTGATGCCAGTAACGGAAACGCTGTGCTGGCAGATCAGCACTATTTGTTTGACCCGCAATTCGGACTGAAACTATGTGATGACATCAGGGATATTCCTCAGGCGAATCGCTTCCAGGGACAACAACTGATTAAGCTAAATCAGTTGCTATCAAGCGACCATGAATTTCAGGAAAACAAACCGCTGTTATCGGACGCCAAACGATTCATGCGTCAGGCGCTCAGGCCTCTGTTAGGGATAAAGCCGCTCAACAGTCGGCAATTGTTTGTTTCTGCTAACTCATCAACTGTCATTAACCTACCCCAAGACCACGATAACAGGTAAAATCCGGCCAGTTCATCGGGGCTGTCAAAAGTGCGCGAAGTTTGTCAGCCAAAAGTTGCCTGGAATCCCAGACGGTTATCATGTCATATCCCACGATAGATGCGTTTGTAGGTAATACTCCATTAGTCCGGCTGAAACGGCTGGCGGGTGATACCAGTAATACAATTCTTGTAAAACTCGAGGGAAACAACCCGGCAGGCTCGGTAAAAGATCGACCAGCTTACAATATGATTGTTCAGGCAGAGTTGCGGGGCACTATCAAACCTGGTGATACCTTGATTGAGGCCACCAGCGGAAATACAGGCATTGCGCTGGCGATGGTAGCGGCTATCCGCGGTTACAAAATGATTCTGATAATGCCTGACAGCATGTCTGCTGAACGCAAAGCATCTATGGCAGCTTATGGCGCACAGTTGATTTTGGTCAATGATAAACAGGGGATGGAAGGTGCACGCGATCTGGCCTGTCAGATGGCTGAACAGGGTCAGGGCAAGATACTCGATCAGTTTGCCAATCCGGATAACCCTGACGCTCATTATCGGATGACGGGGCCTGAGATCTGGCGTGACACGCATGGCCAGGTTACACACTTTGTGGCGTCAATGGGAACAACTGGCACTATCATGGGTGTTTCCCGCTTTCTGAAGGAACAAAATCCAGCAGTTAACATCATTGGCCTGCAACCTCAGGATGGTTCAAAAATTCCGGGTATCCGCCGCTGGCAAACAGAGTATCTGCCTAAAATTTTTCAGGCAGAGAGGGTAGACAGGATCATCGACGTGAACCAGAGCGACGCTGAAAGAACCATGAAAGCGCTGGCAACGCAGGAAGGCATTTTCTGCGGCGTATCATCCGGGGGTTCCGTTTTTGGGGCTCTGCAAATCAGTCAAGAAGTAAAAAATGCAGTGATCGTTGCAATTGTTTGTGATCGTGGCGACCGTTATCTTTCAACTGGCGTGTTCTCCTGACACCACAATTCAGCGAGTGAGACCTGTTTATGAGCAATAACCGACGACGCCGTCAAAGCCTGCCTGCGCATCCGGAAACGCTGACCATCGAGCGTATGAGCCACGAAGGTCGCGGGGTAGCAAGGATTGATGGAAAAATCGCTTTTGTAGATGGCGCTCTGACCGGTGAGACGGTAACCGCCACATTCACATCCCGCCGAAGTCAGTTTGATGAACTCAAGCTTTTAGAGGTTCTGCAGTCCTCCGAAAAACGTGTCCAGGCACCTTGCTCTGTAGCCGCCATTTGTGGCGGTTGTCTGCTCCAACATATGAGGCTGGATGCACAAATAGAACTGAAACAACAGGTTTTATTCGATCATCTCAAGCACACGGCAGGGGTTATTGATTACAGCGTTTTACCAGCCATGACATCCTCAACTCAGTCTTATCGAAGAAAGGCTCGCCTGGCTGTCAGATATGTTCATAAAAAATCAGACGTGCTGGTGGGATTTCGTGAGAAAGCAAATACCTTTATTACCGACATGGATCACTGCACGACACTGGTACCCGCGGTTGGCAAGCTGATAAAACCCTTACGCGCGCTGATATTGTCGCTGGGAGGATGCCGCGATATCCCGCAGATTGAGGTTGCTGTTGGTGAAAAATCATGTGTTGCCACTGATCAACTTGACAGTGTACTGCGAGTCACCATGACTCTGAGACACATGGAACCTTTGTCAGACGCTGACAGGCAAAAACTGCGTGACTTCGCAGACCAATATCAAATCGAATGGTTTTTGCAATCCGGCGGCCCCAATACCGTCATGCGTTTCTGGCCAGAAACTGCTGACGATCATTTACAGTATTTTTTGCCTGATGAAACTGGAGATTTGTGTATCTCATTTTTCCCGGGTGACTTTACTCAAGTAAATGCCGACATCAATCGAAAAATGATACAGCAGGCGATTGAGTTGCTGGATTTGAAAGATGACGACAATGTTCTGGATCTGTTCTGCGGGCTAGGCAATTTCACCTTGCCGCTGGCCAGACGCTGCCTGTCAGTTACAGGCGTGGAAGGCAGCGAAGACATGGTTGCACGTGCAGCGCTTAACGCACAAAACAATCAACTGTCGAACACGCGGTTTTTTTCTGCGGATTTGTTCACAGATTTTGACAGCACACGCTGGGCTACATTGGGATATAGCAAGTTACTGCTGGATCCGCCTCGCTCCGGCGCCATCGAACTGGTGTCCCGAATCCGTGAATTGCTTCCACAAGTCATCGTGTACGTCTCCTGCAATCCTGCAACCTTTGCGCGCGATGCTGCAGAGTTGACTAAACAGGGGTATCGGTTGACTCATGCCGGCGTAATGGACATGTTTCCCCATACCGGCCATGTCGAATCCATGGCTCGTTTTGAGCGAGTCAAATAAACAGGTTTCTGTATGGTCCAGGTTCGCGAAGA
>CANHAR010000212.1 GCA_947458495.1 Gammaproteobacteria bacterium
GGCAGCGCATACTGATGTTGCTCATCAATTGCCGCCCCACGCAAAATCGGCGCGACCTCGTAGAACAGATAAACAAAGATGGTTAACAGAGCAACAACAACACCATAACCGGCAGTGGTGATGCCCCAATGCGCGATCTTGTCGCGTCGTGCGCGTTTTTTTCTGAGAATTTTGCGACTGGCAAGATCGGGAAGCAGGCTGTTTCCGCGCCTGATTGAATTAATCCTGCTTGAGGGCTCGATCTGAGAGATTGAATCAGAGTTTCCGACAGCAGGCGCGTGGCCCGGCGTACCCGGAGTGTGGTCTGTCATGTAAAAGCGTGCTCCTGCCGGGTGATGCCTTTTTGCTGAGAGTTTACCAACAAGTACCGTTGTGCCGCCAAGTAATCATTACTGACCCTGCAACAAACTGTCCCTAGTTTTATCGGAATACGAACCAAGTACCACAAAAACGCGATCAGCGAAACAAGTCTGCCGACTGATCATGACAATCAAATGACAGGCTTAACCGCTGATCGATGTGACACCAGCTTCGCCTAGTTTATCCCAAGCTGTTCCAACATACGTTGTGCGATTGCTGCCGGCAAAGGTACATAACCGTCGCGGTCAACGACCTCTTGACCTTGTTTGCTGTACAACATCTTCACAAATTCACGGGTTACCGGATCAAGCTCGCGATTGGGGTGTTTGTTAATGTATACCAACAGGTAGCGGGCAAGCGGGTAATCTCCGGTGGCCGCATTGGCAGCACTCGCTTCATACGCGATGCCGCCTTCGGTTGCCGCCAAAGGCACCGCACGCACGCCTGAGGTGCGATAACCGATTCCGGTGTAGCCAATACCATTGGCTGATTCTGTTACGCCCTGCACGACGGATGACGAACCGGGCTGCTCATTAATGCTGGACTTGAAGTCACCGCCACATAGTGCGTTGTCTTTAAAGAAACCATAGGTGCCAGACACTGCATTTCGGCTGTACAGCGTAAAGTCGCGATTTTCCCAGTCACCGGTCAGACCCAGATCGCCCCAGCGCTGGATATCCGCGGGTGCGCCACAGCGACGTGTGGCGGAGAAAATTGCATCGACCTGCGGCAGACTGAGACTTTCGATAGGGTTATCACGGTTCACATACACTGCCAGCATATCCACGGCGACCGGCAACTCGGTTGGCTGATATCCGTGACGCGCCTCAAATTCCTGAATTTCAGACTGACGCATCGGGCGACTCATCGGTGCCAGCATGGCGGTACCTTCGGTCAATGCGGGCGGCGCAGTCGAAGAACCAGCCCCTTGAATCTGCACATTCACATTCGGGTAATACTTGGCAAATTCTTCCGCCCATAGCGTCATCAGGTTATTCAGGGTATCTGAACCTATACTGGACAGATTGCCCGACACGCCCGAGGCCCGGACGTAATCCTGCAGGTTTGGATCCACATCTGCCATCGCAACAGCAGGGACTGCCAGACAGCTGGCAAAACTGACAGCAACCATCAGACGTTTAAACTTGTTCATCCGCAATTCTCCCCGGCCCAAACAACAAAAAAAGCGACTGCATCCAATCGATGCCTGCAATATAACCATCGCTTATGACATTTTTATGACAAAACTGTAATACAACAGCCCTTCGGGCGAGCACCTCAGGGCTTTCGCTTTGCGCCAATACTGCTACCTTAAGGAACCATGGCTGCATTGCTTTTAGTGCTGACCGCGGGTTGTTCCCGGCCTAGTTCAGACAAGCGCACCGCGATGCGTGTGGAACGTTCAGAGACTCTCAGCATCATGCGTAAACTTTCTATTGCGGGGTTCATATGTTGCAGTGGTATTACCCCCTGCACACTGGCCTCCAGCAAAGTGGTCTTCAGCCGTCGGAATCGGGCTCGCAGTGCCTGGTACTCAGCTTCGGCTGAATCAGCGCTAAAGCCGGATGACTGGGGATCACAACCACCAATCATCGCCACCACCGCAGCCTGATAAGCAAGGATCTCTTCGCCGACCGGTGTTTGAATCAAAAATTCAACATCTGTATCTGACTCAGCATTGGCATGCGCCAGCGCGACGGCTTCATCGATGTAGTTGGCAATCCTCAGAATCATCGGCAATTGCCTCGCGATGCGCGCTTCCAGCCGGTCAGTCTCGAGTTGAGTGACCGAGGTCTCTACAAAGCGCGCTAACGCACGTAGCCCGTCATGCTGTAACTGTAGTGCCTTACCCGGAGGCCCCTCGTTGTTAAATGACTGGATGGCATGTGCTCTTGTCAGCGCAGCCATGCGTTGCAACTCCAGCAAAAAGGCATCCATGGCCAGCGACGGCGACGCCATGACATTGCTGTCAATAAACTGCGGGCGACTCAGTTCCTCTGCTTTGCTGACAAACCGACGCTCCAGCCAATGCCCTAAACGGCCGATCAAGGGACGCATCAGTAACACACCCAGCAGATTCAGCGATGTATGAAAGAATGCAATTGATAAGGCCGGATAATCATGAATCCAGGTGTCATGTGTTGACGCCCACAACACAGTTGGCAGCAGCACAATGCCGACCAGTGCGCTGAAACTATTAATGCAGACATGACCCAAGGCAACGCGCCTGGCATTGGGCGTCGCTCCGATCACCGCCAGTGCGGATGTGGATGTTGTGCCAACAGTGGCTCCGATGACCAACGCCGCTGCGGCCGGAAATGTCAGCAGCCCGCTTGATAATGCCGTCAGGGTGATCGCTATGGTTGCACTGGAGGACTGAATCAACATGGTGATGATCATGCCAGCCAGGACAAACAACATCAGCCCCAGGAAACCCTCAGGTGAGAGACTGGCAAGATCCACAGATGTTGCCACGCTCTCAAATGCGCCTTTGAGAAAGTCGATGGCAACAAAAAACAAGCCGAAACCAGCCAGCGCCTCACCAAAAGCGCCCGTGCGACTGGACGCCCCGGCAAGACGCATAATCATGCCGATGCCCAGCATCGGCATGGCAAATGCACTGATGCTGAACTGAAACCCAACTACCGCGACAAGCCATCCGGTCATGGTAGTGCCGACCGTTGCACCCAAGACAATACCAAGCGCCTGATGAATCCCTAACAGACCTGCGTTGACAAAGCCTATCGTTGCGATGGTGACGGCACTGGATGATTGCACCAGGCTGGTCAACAGGAATCCCGAACGTATCCCGTGCCATGTGGTTCGTGTTGACCGCCCGAGGATGTCGCGAAGCGCGCTGCCTGCTGCCAGCTTCAGACCGTCGGTAATCATTGAAACACCCAGCAGGAACAAGCCCAAACCGCCTGCCAGAGTACCTAACGCTTCCAGCATGGGGCAGAACTCCTGTAGCTCATTTAAACACGACGGTTTTATTACCATTGACAATGATGCGGTGTTCGCAGTGCCATTTCACGGCACGCGCGAAGGCTGCACACTCGGCATCCCGACCAATCTGCACCAGTTCGTCGATATCAAAATTGTGGTCTATGCGCTCAACCGCTTGTTCAATAATTGGGCCTTCATCAAGATCGGTGGTGACATAGTGAGCTGTTGCGCCAATGATTTTGACGCCACGCAGATACGCCTGACGATAAGGATTGGCACCTTTGAACCCAGGCAAAAAAGAATGATGAATGTTAATGGCCCGCCCGGCCATCATCTCACACATGCGTGGCGACAGAATCTGCATGTATCTGGCAAGCGCCAACAGGTCGACCTGTTTCTCCCTGATGATGTCCATCATGGCATCTTCCTGTTGCACTTTGGTGTCCGGTGTCACCGGCAAATAATGGAAGTCCAAACCATACCATTCAGAAATTCCTCGCATCGCTTCGTGATTGGAGATGACGCCCACCACCTCTGCCGGCAATGCACCACTGCTCCATCGGTGCAATAAATCTGTCAGGCAGTGTCCGTGTGTTGACACGGCGAGCAGAACCCGCGGGCGTTTACGCACATCAAAAAAACTCCACTCCATGTCGAATTGTTTTGCCAGAGGCAAAAAGTCTTCATCCAGTTTTTCTGCGGACGGCAAATCGGCTTCAACCTCTTCGAACTCTACCCGCATAAAAAATCTGTCGATGACCGGATCACGATGCTGTGCCGCATCACTGATTGTGGCACCGCGCTGAAACAGAAAATCACTGACGGCGCGCACAATACCATTAGCTTCAGGGCAGGAGACGGTTAACACATACTTGTTGCGTTGTTGCGGGTTCATGATATTTGTTGATCACCAGGTGCTGTTTTAAAGCAAAATCTTAACATCTTTAAACGCGCTTAAAACTTGCCACCCGATCGGGGGGCTACAAAACAAGATGATTCATCGACTCTTTTTGAAAGCACTAGGACTTAAAAGCACAAGCCCTTAAAAGCAAACGGACGCGCTTTGCTCATCGGCGCGATTGCCAACACTGTTGCGCAATTGAAGGCTGAACCGCCTGGCAACCGATCACCAGTTCAGAAGCTTCTGCAAGCCGGGCAGTTGCGCCAGCAACGACCTTTCTTTCAGGCGGGATTGCGCGTTATCCTTGCCTACACAATACCGCGCTTTTAAACCGGAATCATAGCCAAATGCCCGATCCCACCAAAATCCTCCCGACAACAAGTGCCCGCCTTAGAATGATTGGATTGCTGACGGCTTTTATGGCCATGCTGTGGGTGACCTTGGCGCAAGCACAGACTGATCCACAACTGACGGGTATATGGCGTGGATCGCTCATCGCCGCGCAAATGGATCCATTGGAAGTTGTGTTACATATTCAATCTTCGCCCACAGGCAGCACTGCCGGTTATTCAGCCTCGCTGGATATTCCAGCGCAGTTTCGAAGCGGTTTGCCCGTTGCATCAATCAGCCTGAATGGCAACAACCTGCTGGTCA
>CANHAR010000213.1 GCA_947458495.1 Gammaproteobacteria bacterium
AAGGCTATATCGGTAAAAGGAATTTTAAGGTCATAGGCGAGTTTGTTGACCCAGACTTTATCGCCATCCAGTAACGTGGGTTGCATGGAGCGGCCGGAGATGGAATTCAAGTCAGCGATGGCGCTTTTGAAACATACAATGCTGGCAAGAATCAGCAGAAATTTGCGGTTTTCACGCCAGAAGGCGCTCACGTAGTGTTTCATTAAAGATCTTTCTCGTTGGTCAAACAAAGCACGTTCAAAACGTAGCGGCAACATTACGTGATTGGCGCTGGCCGGTCAATCAAGGCTCTACCCCAGCGCTGTTGACCCGAGCATGGACAGCAAACAAAGTGCGACTGCCCACGTGCCGCAGGCCAGAATGTCCAACACCACATACTTGCGCCTGTCGTAGCCAGCAACACCAAGCAATGCCGGCACCAGGCTGCGGATCGCCGGGATATAACGCCCGATAAACACAGCAAAACCGCCATGTCGCAGCACCATGCTTTCGCCTTTGGCCAGTTGCTTGGCATATCGTTTGGCCAGGCGTGTATGGTGAAAACCGGGGCCGGCACGGTAGCCTACCCAGAAGCCAACCTGATCCCCGGCAATTGCGCCAAAAAATGCCAGAAACCCGATCTGGTAAAGATCGACGATGCCGTTGTGGTAGAGCAGGGTTGTGGCGATTAACAGGAGTGCACCTGACACAAAAATGCCGATGCCAACACATGACTCTGCAAACGCCAGCCCGCTCACCACTAAGGGCGCAAGATGTCGATTATTGGTTATCCATTCGGAAAATGCGCTTTCGATGTTGTTGTCCTCACGGGTGGGTAAGTGCGCCAATTCTGTCTTATGTTATCTCTATCAAGATACGCACAAGCCTGTAGCCTGGATCTTCACAAATTCTGTTGGCAGCCGTTTGGAGCGGATTGACAACATCGATAATTGTGTGATTTATGCTGTATAAGTATCCACGTATTTTGTCGGATCAACACCCGTTCACAGGTCAATCAGATGTCGCTGTCCGCCTTTCATCCTGCCAGTCGAGCCTGGTTTGAATCCACGCTGGGGCAGCCTACGCCGGCTCAGGCAGAGGCCTGGCCGTCGATCAAAGCCGGACGGCACACACTGATTGCCGCCCCAACCGGCAGCGGTAAAACCCTTGCCGCGTTTTATGCTGCGATTGATGATCTCGTCTGGCAGGCACAGAAGTCTGAATTACCGTCAGTAACCCGCATACTTTACATCTCTCCTCTCAAGGCGCTCAGTAATGATATTGAGCGCAATCTGCAGGTGCCACTGGCAGGCATAGAAGATGAATTGTTTTTGCAGGGAGCACATCCGGCGGGCATTCGCATCGCGGTGCGTTCGGGTGATACTCCGCAGGCTGAGCGGCAGAAGATGCTGCGCAAGCCGCCGCATATCCTGGTGACCACGCCGGAGTCGTTGTACCTGCTGCTGACCAGTATCCACGGTCGCCAGATGTTGCGCGGTGTCACCACAGTCATCATCGACGAGATCCACGCCATGCTCGGCGACAAGCGCGGTTCGCATCTGTCGCTGTCCCTGGAGCGATTACAGTCGCTGACTGATCAGCCGCTGCAACGAATCGGTTTGTCGGCGACACAGAAGCCGATTGCCATGGTGGCCAATTATCTGACCGGCAATCATCCAGCGTCGGACTGTGTCATTGTCGACAGTGGTCATAACCGCAAGCGGGATATCCGCATTGAGGTGCCATCATCACCGTTGTCGGCGTTGATGAGCAATGAGGTCTGGGGTGAGTTATATGAACGGCTGATTGAACTTATCAAACAACATCAGACCACACTGGTGTTTGTGAACACCCGACGCCTGTCGGAACGTCTGGCCATGGCTTTGTCTGAGCGTCTTGGCGCCGATAGTTTGTTTGGTGATGCCGGCGCCAGTCTGGTGAGTTCGCACCATGGCAGCATGAGCAAGGAGCGCCGGCACAAAGCGGAGCAACAGTTAAAGGCCGGCAAGTTAAAAGTGCTGGTCGCTACCGCGTCCATGGAACTGGGTATTGATATCGGCGCCGTGGATCTGGTGGTGCAGTTTGCTTCGCCCAACAGTATTGCCACCTTTTTGCAGCGTGTGGGCCGCAGCGGTCACTCAGTGGGCGGCACGCCCAAAGGTATTCTGTTTCCGCTCACCCGTGATGATCTGGTGGAATGTACCGCGCTGGTCGACAGCATTCACCGCGCAGAGCTGGACAAAATTCTGATGCCCGAGCAGCCGCTGGATATTCTGTCACAGCAGATTGTTGCCGAGCTGGCGGCGCGTCAGGATGAAGATCCCTCGCCGCAGTCCATGGATGAGTTGTTTGCGCTGATGACCCGCGCCTGGCCTTATCGCAATCTTGAGCGGTCGGTGTTTGATGAGCTGGTGGTGATGCTGGCAGATGGTTATTCCACCCGATTAGGGAGACGTGGCGCCTGGCTGCACCTTGATCGTATCAACCAGCGGGTCAGTGCCCGCCGCGGTGCACGGCTGACTGCGCTGACCAACGGTGGCGCGATTCCCGATATGTTCGATTATCAGGTAGTGCTCGATCCTGATGACATTGTGGTGGGTAATCTGAATGAAGATTTTGCATTGGAGACGTTGCCGGGTGACATTTTTACCCTCGGTACACACAGCTGGCAGATGATGAAAGTGGATGGGCTCAAGGTGCGGGTGCGTGATGCACATGGCCAGAAACCGTCGGTGCCATTCTGGATAGGCGAGGGTCCGGGCAGAACCGCAGAACTGTCTTTCTCTGTGTCGCGTTTGCGCTCAAGCATTGATGACTATCTGTTAAATGAAGGGCCTGACAAGGCGGTACTGTGGCTGACAGGTGAGTTGGGACTGCCACGTTCTGCAGCGCAGCAACTGGTCGACTATTTACATGCGGGTCGCAAAGCGCTGCAGGTGATGCCGACGCAGGACACCATTGTCATGGAGCGTTTTTTTGACGAAGTCGGTGACATGCATGTGGTCATACACGCGCCGTTTGGCAGTCGTCTGAACAAAGCCTGGGGGCTGGCACTGCGCAAGCGTTTTTGTCGCACTTTTAATTTTGAATTGCAGGCAGCTGCCAACGAAGACAGCATTGTGATCTCCCTCGGTTCGGTGCACAGTTTTCCCCTGGGCGACGTGTTTAATTATCTGCACAGCAATTCGGTGACTGACGTGCTGACACAAGCCCTGCTGGACGCGCCAATGTTTGAAGTGCGCTGGCGCTGGAATGCCACCCGGTCGCTGGCCATTCAGCGGAACCGCGCCGGCAAACGTGTGCCACCGCAGTTCCAGCGCATGGATGCCGAGGATCTGGTGGCACAGGTGTTTCCCGATCAACTGGCGTGTCAGGAAAATATTACCGGCAAGCGCGAGATTCCTTTTCATCCCCTGGTGCAACAGACCATCCATGATTGTCTGACAGAGGCGATGGACATTGAAGGGCTGCTTGAGCTGCTGCGCAGATTCGAAGCCAAAGAGCACACGTTGATTGCACTGGATCTGCGCGAACCATCACCGTTTGCGCAGGAAATAATCAATGCGCGGCCGTATGCATTTCTGGATGATGCGCCGTTTGAAGAGCGGCGTACCAATGCCATTAAAAACCGCAGTTGGGTTGATCCGGCTGAAACCGATGCCTACAGTCGGCTGGATGAGCGCGCCATCGCCCGTGTGCGAGATGAAGCCTGGCCGCTGATGCGTGACAGCGAAGAGGTTCACGACGGTTTGTATTGCGCGGGGTTTATGACCGAAGCGGAATTGTCGTCAGCAACACTGCAGCGTTTATTTGATGGTTTACATCAGCAGGGCCGTGTGTGCAGGGTGCTGGCGACAGGCGTAACCCCCGCGATATTGCTGACGGCAGAAATGCTGCCCGCCTGGCGTGCGATGTTTCCCGCTGCCCTGTGCGAGCAGGAGCCGGTGTTGCCCGCAAAAATGTTGCAAGCCATGGAGGCCGATGCCGCCATACAAACTGTTGTGCGCAGACGATTGGATGTGTCAGGCCCTGTCACCGCTTTGCAGCTGGCAGAAATCAGCGGCTTGCCGGTTAAAAAAATAGACATGGCGCTGCTGATGCTGGAACAGGAAGGTTTTGTGTTCCGCGGCCGTTTTACACAAGCCAATGTTGCGCGCACGGATGATGCATCGCTGGAATGGTGTGAAAGGCGACTGTTGCAGCGTATTCACCGTTACACCCTCGATGCACATCGCGAGTCTATTAAACCGGTTTCCCTGCAGGCGTACACGCTGTATTTGTTCGGGCTGCATGAACTTCGCACTCAGACCATCAAACCCAAACCAGTGCCATTGCCTTCGGGGCCGCAAGCGCAGGCCCTGCTGCAACGAACCATGGACAGGCTTGATGGCATGTCTGCTCCTGCGGCAGCCTGGGAGGGCGATATCCTACCCGCGCGCCTGAGTTTTTATGACCCGTCATGGCTGGATCTGTTGTGTGTGAGCGGACGCCTGGGGTGGGGACGTTTTATCAGCCCTGCACCAATCAGCGCAGTACGCGCGGGCAGCAAACGCAGCGGCGGGCCGATCAAGACCACACCCATTTCGATTGCGTCGCGTACCAATATGGATGTTTGGCAGCAATTGGCCGCGCCAGTGCCGACAGTCACGGCAGACCTCTCAGGCAATGCCAGGACTGTGTTGAATGATCTGAAACAGCGTGGCGCCAGCTTTTTTGCCGAGATCAGACAACGTACCGGTTTGTTGCCTGCTCAATTGGAGCAGGCGCTGTCAGAACTGGTCGCCAGTGGGTTGCTCACCAGTGACGGTTTTACCGGATTGCGCGCGCTGCTGACGCCGGATGCGCGCAAGCCTTCATTACGGTCCGGGGCTGCGATATCC
>CANHAR010000214.1 GCA_947458495.1 Gammaproteobacteria bacterium
CTCAAGAATACTGCCAACGCCGGCGCTGCCCCCGCAACGGTAAACAAGTCTGAGCTGTCAGATGCCACTGTCCTTAAGGGATGGGAAGGCGACAGATCAAAGGCTCGCGACGTAACAATCATCATTGATGGCTGTTGTGTCAGTGCCAACTTGTAAGCCCGGAGACCGGCCTGCTGCACAAGAACGCGCTGCGGTGGGCAGTTAATGCGATTCAGTTGAGTGTTGTCAGATGTGTTGTCGCTGCGCCTGCATCGGCAACGCGCATTCTGCACGTTCTTATTCAACTGCCATCGTGGCGCATATCATCTGTTTTTTCGTGCTCGGGTGAGAGCATGAATGAGGTTATGCGAATGAAATATCCACACTCAAAGTCTTTAAACCACGCCTTGTTGCCTGCTCGCCTGCTATGGGAACGTGCCAGGTGTAAACCCGCCGTTAGCTTGTGCCTGGCGGCCGGGATGTTGCCAATCGGGGTATCCGCCCAAGTGGCAGAGCCACCCTTACAAGAACTGCTGGTGACAGCCAACCGCTTCTCACAGTTTTCCAGCGATACCCTGAACGCCCACACGTTGCTGGACCGGGAGTTCATCAATCAGAGCGCTGCGGGCAGCCTGTTTGATCTGTTACGCTCGGTTCCCGGATTGCAGTTGGCACGCACGGGTGTTGACGGCGCACAGACCAGCCTGTTTTTGCGCGGCAGCAATTCCAACCACACGCTGATTCTGCTGGATGGCGTCCGACTGAACACCGCCAGCGAAGGCGCTGCGCGTCTGGAGCATATCCCGATCAGTCATATCGAACGTATTGAAGTGATTCGCGGCGCGCAGTCCAGCGTGTACGGCGCGGATGCCATCGGCGGGGTCATTCAGATTTTTACCCGCAGTGGTCTGGCGGCGGCCGGGCTCAACAGTGAACCCGAGGATGCCGTATCAGGGCGCGTGGAAGCCGCGGCCGGTACCGAGCAGTCGCGGGCGCTCAACGGCGCAGTCCGTGCCACGTATCAGCAAACCACCGTGGATATCAATTTGTCTCAGCGCAGCACTGACGGTATTCCTGCCCGCAACGCACCGGTGCCCAGCACCTTGAATTCAAGCTGGGAGAACCAGTCAGTGTCGTTGGGCATACAGCAGACGCTAAACGCCGACTGGCAATGGTGGGGACGTTGGCAAGATACTGATTCTGAGAATGTATTTGATGGTGGCGACAGCGAATTCTCACAGAATATTGCCAGTACCGGCGTGCGCGGCCAACTGTCCGATCGCTGGAAATCGCAACTGCAGGTCAGCCGCTTTAAAGACAACAACCTGACCCGCCAGTGGGGTCTTTCTCACAGCACCACACAACGCCACAGCCTGCAGTGGCAGAACGAACTGCGCTGGAGCAACAGCAGCAATACGGTACTCGGCCTGGATATGGACGATGAGGATCTGTTCTACCTGAGCAGCGGTGCAGTGCAGAACCTCAGCACACGCGAAAACAACGCCTTGTTTGCGGTACATCAGCAGGCCGCTGGTGGTTTTGATATGACCGCGTCGGTGCGGCTGGATGACAATCAGCAGTTTGGCAATCACACCACCGGCCGGCTGGCGATAGGCCGCGACATCGTCGGGAACAGCAGTGTCTGGCTGGCGGCATCCACGGCGTTCAAAGCCCCCACGCTGGTCGATCTGTATGTCGACTTCCCGGCATTTGGCTTTTTTGCCAATCCAGGGCTTGAGCCCGAACATGCACGCAATCTGGAGGCGGGTCTGCGCACCAGCGTTGCCGGCACCGAGCTGGACGTCAATGTCTTTCGTAACAACATCCGTAATCTGATCGGCACTGACAGCACTTTCAGTAGTCTGGACAATGTCGGCCGCGCGCGTATCGATGGCGTCGAGATCGGTGCCAGCCGTGATATTCTCGGCTGGCAGAGCCGGGCGTCAGTGACCTTGCTTGACCATCAGAATCGTGACACCGGAGCCGAATTACTGCGTCGGCCCAATGAGCAACTGAGTGTCAGTGCCGCACGCCGGTTTGATGGATTTTCCGTGCTGCTGGACTGGCAACTGCGCAGTGATCAGGCAGATCTGGATCCGGTCAGCTTCGGACGCTCGCGGGTTGCCGGATACGGCGTGCTGGACACGGTGCTGGAGTGGCAGGTCATGCCGGCACTGGATCTGCAGCTCAAAGTGGGCAACGTGTTTGATAACACCTATGAAGTGGTTGACGGTTACGCAACGCTGGGCCGTCATGCCATGCTCAGCGCGAGGCACGCGTTCTGACGCCTGACTGGCTCTCGCCGGGGCTTGACTGGCTCTCGCTGGGGCTTAACTAACAACAACTGCGGACTGTTTATGGCGATTGAAATTGAACGTAAGTTTCTGATCAACAGTGATCTGCTCAGACAGTCCGGAGACCTTAGCTGCGCAAAACGTTATCACATCCGCCAGGCGTATCTGAGCCAATCCGCGCATTCATCAACGCCGGCCAATACCGTGCGCGTGCGCATTGTGGAGGCGCAGGCGTTTCTGACCATCAAAGGCCCTGCGACAGGGATCACCCGCGCCGAATTTGAGTACCCGATTCCGGTGACCGACGCTGAGCAGTTACTGACATTGTGTAGCGGCCACGTGATCAGCAAAACCCGCTATCTGCTGCCGCTGGCAGGCCATCTCTGGGAAGTCGATGAATTTCACGGCGTTCATCAGGGATTATGGCTGGCAGAGATAGAACTGGCGGGCGAAGACGACACCTTCAGCAAACCGCTGTGGCTGGCACAGGAGGTCTCTCTGGACCTGCGTTACCACAACTCTTCACTGGCGCAATCGGTGCCATCATGACCTGTTGCAGCTTGCAAATTTAAAGGCTGCGCGTTAGTTTTGACTGCAATGACAATAACCTCAAGGAGCTCGTGATGACGCTGATGCACACCCGGTTTAAAACCACTACCAGACTCTCCACCGGTTGCCTGGTGATGTTGGCAGGACTTGCGGCCTGCTCCCCGGCAACCGAAAAGCATGATGAGCATGCTGGCGCCGATCAGGACGCCGCTTCTCGCCAGATCAGCGTGACCGACCCCGCTACTGAACTCCAGCTACGCCTGCTCGAAGCCCAGCCCGGCGACACCATCGTGCTGCCTGCCGGCACTTTCAATTTTGAACGTGGCCTGACCCTGAACGTCGACAACATCACGTTGCGTGGCGCTGGTATGGACAGCACTGTCCTGTCATTCAAGAACCAGTTGGCCGGCGGTGAAGGACTGCTGGTGAATGGCAGCGGGTTTACCATTGAAGATATTGGCATCGAAGACAGCCGCGGCGACGCCTTAAAAATTGCACGTGGCGACAACATCATCATCCGCCGCGTGCGCACCGAATGGACCAATGGCCCTGACACCAACAACGGTGCGTACGGCATTTACCCGGTACAGACCCGCAACACCCTGATTGAAGACTCGGTGGCCATCGCGGCTTCCGACGCCGGCATTTATGTCGGACAGTCTGAGAACATCATCGTGCGCAGAAACCGCGCGGAGTTTAATGTCGCGGGCATCGAAATCGAAAACAGCTTTAATGCCGATGTCTATGAAAACACCACCATCAACAACACCGGCGGCATTCTGGTTTTTAACATGCCCAATCTGCCGGTATCCGGCCACAGCACCCGCGTGTATGACAACGACATCCTGAGCAACAATACGGCCAACTTCGCGCCTCCCGGAACCGCAGTGTCCAGCGTACCTGCCGGTTCAGGCCTGCTGATCAACTCCAACGACAAAGTCGAAATTTTTAACAACCGCTTTGACGCTAACCAGACTGCCAACATCATCGTCTCCAGTTACTTCAGCGCTGGTTACAATGACCGGCAGATGGCGGCTGACTTTGATCCGTACCCGGAAACCATTTTTATTTACGACAACGAGTTTGGTGCCGGCGGTAATGCGCCCGGTTTCCCGGAACTGGACATGCTCCGCCAGGCTTTGTTTGGTGCGGATGGCAGTTTCCCGGATATTCTCTGGGACGGCATTGTTCATCCAGAGCGCCAGTCTATGGAATATGCCATTTGTGTACAGAACGGTGAGGCACAGGTGCTGAATATTGACGCAGCCAACAGTAATGCCAATCCGCGAGTTGAGAATGAGCCGCATGCCTGCGAGCACAACAGACTCACCCCAGTCAGTTTGCCGGCCGAGATGGGCGTGTAGTAGCTGAGGCAGTGTCAGATGAAGTCCACAGATCGTTTGATCGCAGTTGTGCTGGTATTGCTGTTGTCGGCCTGCGCTGACAATAGCGCTCCCCGGTTTTTTAGTGCAGACGCCCCACCCGCCGACCTGTCGCAATGGCAGTTAATGCAGGTGGATTCTGCGGCCAGCTTGTTAAATCTCAACCCGGCTGTGCTTGCCTACGATCTGGCCACACCGCTGTTCAGTGACTACGCACTGAAACTGCGAACCGTATGGTTGCCCGACGGCAGCAGCGCCAGTTACACAGAGACCGGCAGTGTTGATTTCCCGGTCGGCACCATCATCAGCAAAACCTTTTATTACCCACGCACGGCATCCGCGCCTGATGACCTGAGCGCCGTGCAATGGACACAGGACACACTCACCGGTTTTGATGGTGAGTCCCTGGATCTGTCGCAGGTGCGCCTGATTGAAACGCGTTTACTGGTGCATCAGGAGAGCGGCTGGCAGGCATTGCCGTATGTCTGGAATGATGAACAAACTGAGGCGACACTGCAGATAACCGGCGATCTCAAGCGTCTGACGCTGCACCGGGAGGGAACTGAGCAAGCATTTGCCTACGTGGTGCCCAACCGCAATGAGTGTGCCTCCTGTCACCAACTGGA
>CANHAR010000215.1 GCA_947458495.1 Gammaproteobacteria bacterium
CCAACTTCGCGACCATCGATTGTGAAATCGACGCCCTGCAGGCGGCCCTCAAACAGAAAACACACAAATTCCTCGCGGACACCGGCAGTCATGACCACCCCCCGGCGAGCGAACTTGCGCACCTCAGACTCTTGGGCGAGGCGTGCAAGGGTCGCTGATGGCAGAGACTTCAGGCTGGGAAATGCACTGAGAAGCTCAGGAGTTACCTGCATGAATGTGATTTTCCGGAGGTTGACCTCAAAAACGGCTGATTTTGTAAAAAGCCGGGTCGGGTCATTATAGTAATCGCGCCCGGAATAGCAAATTCGCGCGAAGGGCTGCGGTAAACAGCGTTACTATGTGACTGTAGTCACTCAGCTAAACGGGTATGCCGGTTACCATGTGGCCGTATGCTAAATCGAGGTTTGTGCTCATGAAGCCACATCCAGACAACACTATTTCGACAGCAGGGCAAAAGCGCCGGATGCTGGCATGCTGCGTTGCCATGATTTTGTCGGGTTCTCTCACCACTGCAGCAATTGCCCAGTCTGGGGTTGCTGATGCCGGCGGCCTCGCGGTTTCTGTCTCTGCTGAGTTTCTGCCGCCGGTTGGTGAAGTCAGCTTGGTACTGGGCAGAGCCTGGATTGAGAGTGCTGGGCAGCCACGGACCATGATAGCTCCAGGTACATTGGTGCGTGCCAGCGATCGGATTCAGACCGAGTCCAACGGCCATGTACATATACGTTTTGTTGACCAGGCTCTGGTGAGTGTGCGTCCCGATAGCATTCTGGAAATTGTCCAGTATGATTTTCGGGTGGATCAGCCTGGCGATACTTCAATCAAGCTTGACCTAAAAGAAGGCGTTACCCGCTCAATTTCCGGTGAGGGTGCCAGTTCGGCTCGCGAACGTTTCCGTCTGAATACGCCGATCGCTGCGATTGGTGTGCGAGGGACTGATTTTGTGGTGAGCGCCAGCCAGCAGTCTGTGCGAGCGGCTGTGAATGAAGGCGTGATTGTCATGGCGCCTTTCTCTAGCGAGTGCAGCGCGGACACTTTTGGCCCTTGTCTGACAAATGCCATAGAGCTGAGCGACAGTTCCCTGCAGGTTCTGGAGATGCAAAGCGCCGGCGGCGTGCCTGAATTGCTTTCAGCAACGCTGGAGCGCGATCCGGACATGATGCGCGACGAAGTTGCGCTAGCGCTCGCAGTACAAGAGCAGCCGCCACAGGCCGACGAAAAAATCGCGGCGACCGAAGTCTTCCTTGAGACAGTTACCTCCAAGCGTGTGCAACAGGACGTTGCTGTTGCTGCGCCGGTCACGCCACCGTCAGTGACGCCACCCGTTGTAACCCCACCCGTTATAACCCCGCCGGTGGTTACGCCGCCTCCCGTTGTCGTGACGCCGCCGGTAGTACTTCCAGTAACGCCGCCTGATTTTACACCGGTGGCACCAGTTCCTGTGCCTGCACTGACAGACCGCAATCTGGTGTGGGGACGTTGGGGCGCCGGCCAGGGTGATTTGGAAAAACTGACGATGGCTTATGTCGATGTCAGGCAAGGCCGTGATGTGACGGTAGGCAACAATGATTACGTGTTGTTCCGCGACGGCGATGGTAAGACCCGTGTTCAGGAGGGCTTAGGCCCGGTGAGTTTTGCGTTACACAGCGCACAGGCGTTCTACCACTCGGCGACCGGCGTGGTGGCAATGACTGTCAAAGGCGGAACGCTGGATATCAATTTTAATACCAGCAGTTTTGCGACCGAATTGAATATGAATCACAGCCTGACCGGCGATGTCAGTTTTATCGCCAACGGCTTTATCTATGAAGGTGGTTACTTCTACACACGATCTGAAACCGAGCGCATGGCAGGGGCAGTCAGTCTGAATGGTGCGGAAGCGGGTTATTACTTCGAGAAACAACTCGAAGCCGGCGGCATTCAGGGTCTGACTCTGTGGGATAAGCGCTGATCATGATTCTTGTGCGTCAACTCATTCAGCAATTTAACCCCCTGTCGCTAGCCTTGCGACTGTTGCCCGGACGTGGTCGCTTGCTGATGCTGGCGCTTGCCGGCGTCACTACCTTGTTGCTAACGGGTGTTTTTGGCGGCAGCCTGACCATTGTTGAAGAGCGCCTTGGCGCACAAGGCTGGGTATTGTTTCCGGAAGACGTGCCGGAAGAGCGCGTTACCATCGTCGCAATTGACGAGCAGAGTCTGGCCGAGATCGGCCCATGGCCGTGGTCGCGCTCCGACATGGCGCGATTGGTAACGTCTCTAAACGCTGCCGGTGTGCAGCTGCAGATCCATGACATCGTTTATCCCGAGCCTCGCGAAGGCGATGACGCCCTTATTGCAGCGCTGCAAACCAGCCGGGGGGCGGTGATTGCCCAAGTGCCGGTTTTGCAGTCAGCGCAACAGGTTCAAACCGGGTTGATGACTCATGCGCTGACGGGCGTCAGTTGTGATGCCAGCAGTTCTGCCACCAGTTTTATCGCCCCTCACAGCGGGTTTGCCACAATTGCCAAAGGCCACATTGCGCCACTGGTTGATTCCGACGGTTCTATCCGCAAAATCCCGGCATTTGTCTGCGTGGATGGTCAAGCCTACCCAACGCTGGTGATCAGCGCATTGTTGCAGGCAACTCAGGCAACAAGCTGGCAGGCGTCTGTCACTGAGGGTGACGGCTGGTTCGGTGCAGATCAGGTGCTGCGTCTGCAGGCTTACCCCGGACTTGACATTCCGCTGGACGCCGAAGGCAACATCCGGATTTCCTATCAGGATCTGCCCGAAAATTTTATGGCAGTCTCTGCCGCAGACGTGATGATGGGGCGCATTGAGCCTGGTCTGCTGGAAAACGCTTGGGTTCTGGTTGGCGCAACTGCCTTTGGTATGGGTGACATTGTGCCAACACCCTACAACGGCTCTGCGCCGGGTGTTGAGTTGCAGGCGCGTTTGCTCGGTAGCCTGCTGGATACCACCATGCCGTATGAACCGCGTGGTAGTGAAACATTGTTGTTGCTGCTGACGGCGATGTTTGCAGCGGCGTTGTATGGTTTGGCGGGTGCCCGTGAGCGATTCTCGGCATTTGCATTGCCAGTTGCTGGCTTACTGCTGCCACTTCTGGCGATAGCGTTACATTGGCAGTTGCTGGTCAGCCAGCAGTTGTGGTTAGGCTGGGTAATGCCTTCTTTATATACCTTGGTTGCAGCCAGTCTTTTGCTGCTCCTTGAGCAAAGCCGAATCCGCGCCGAGCGCAGCCGCATTTTTGGCAATCTCAACAGTTACCTGCCCAGCGACGTGGCTCGCGAGATAGCCTACTCACTGCCGAGTTCCAGCATTAATGCCAGGCGCTGTGATGTCACGTTGCTCAGCGCAGATCTGCGCAATTTCTCTGCCTTTGGTGAGGCTCGCCCGCCAGAAGAATCCGCTGCTCTGCTGCATTTCTTTTTTGTGCGCGCAACAGACATCGTCGAACGCCACGGCGGACGCATTCAGGAATTTAAAGGTGATGGCCTGCTCGCGGTGTGGGATGGTCAGAACGAGATCAGCGCCCGCGCCTCACTTGCCGCAGCGCAGGAGATGCTCGACGCCATTAATCGCGATATGCCCAGGCAACCACCCTCAGGTCTTGAGCCATTGGCACTGGGTATCGGTATTGAGCAGGGTCCGGCACTGATGGGTTCTATTGGACCTGCACAGCGCCGTACCCATACCTTGTTGGGCGACACTGTAACCATCGCTTTGCGCATACAGGAGATGACCGCTGAATTGTCACAGCCGATTCTGTTGGGCGAGTGTGTGGCGCGTCAGTTAATCGACCTGAAGCCAGAGTCACAGGGCAGCTTCCTGCTAAACGGACTGCGCATTCCCCACACCTTGTTTGCCCCTGCTAATGACGAGACCACCCTACGCCGCGCACGTCAGGAGCAGTTGAATCTCAAGGTCATCTCAGGTGGCCGCAATTAACTTGCGGCAATCCGTTGCTGCCCGCTTAGTGCTGCCGGTCTAAACACGGGTGTCAGCAAAACGGGTATCAGCAAAAGGCGTGTCCTAAAAACAGTCATCACGGATATGAAGATTGCTTAGCGTCCGACGAATCAAGATAATTGGGACATGGTAAATCGCACTCCCCAAGATAATAAGTCAGGCACGCGAAATAGAGTGCGACGCTATGCCTTCATGCCGCGCATGCGATTCAGTGGGCTTGGTTTGCTGCTGCCGAGTTTGCTAATGATAGCTGCTGCACCGCTGGTGCTGGCGCAAACGACGGAAACGCAGCAGTCAACGACGCTTGAGCAGCCAACCAGTTCTCAGTCAGTCATTCATACATGTCCCGATCTTGCCCCCTTCTACCCCGGCACTGCCACCAACTGGCAAGTGATGCACCAACAACTGTCGGCACTGATGCCACGATGCCTGCAAAGTTCAGAGTATTTTGCGTTGCTGGGCGCAGCGCTGCTTAACATAGGCAGTCTGTCAGATGCGTTGGAGGCATTGGAAAGAGCACTACTTCTCGATCCTGGCAATGGTGGTGCGCAGATTGACTATGCCGAAGCGCTGTTCCGTCAGGGTCAACTATTCTCTGCTCTTGAGCTGAATCAGCAAATTCTGGCGCGCGATGATGTCCCTGGGTATCTCAACCCCATGCTGCAACAGCGCCAGAATGACTGGCAGGGCATGACCCGGCAGATGAGTCTGACCGGCGACTTGATGGCCGGTTACGACATCAACCTGAATGGTGCGCCTTCCCCGGATCAGATCACGCTGACCTTGTCTGGCGACTCTGTGGTGCTGCCCCTGCGTGAACAATACCAGCCAATAGAAGG
>CANHAR010000216.1 GCA_947458495.1 Gammaproteobacteria bacterium
AGTCCTGCCGGTGATGAGAACTACGATATGAGCCTGTTGACCGCAGATGTTGCTGCTGTCATCCGCTCGTTTGGTCAGGAAAGTGCCGTGGTGGTTGGCCATGATTGGGGCGGCATGGTGGCGTGGAATTTTGCGTTCACGTATCCGCAAATGGTCGACAAGCTGATTGTGATGAATCTGCCGCATCCCCATGCCATGATCCGGGAACTCACCATCAACGAAGAGCAGCGGGCCAACAGCGCTTATGCGCGCGCGTTTCAGGCCGGCAGTCCGTCAGATCCAACCATCATGTTCGGCATGCCGATGACACCGCAGACCCTGTCGGGCTGGGTGCGTGATCCGGTGGCACGTGCGCGCTACGTGGAAGCGTTTGCGCAGTCAGACTTTGATGCCATGATTGCCTACTACAAGCGTAATTTCCCGACGCTGCCGGCATTCTCGGCGACTGCGCCAGCGTTATCGCCGGATGTTCCGCAGCTGAACATGCCGTTGCTGGTCATCCATGGCCTGGATGATACCGCGCTGCATTCCGACGGACTCAATAACACCTGGGATTGGAATAACGCCGATACCACCATTGTGGCGGTGCCCGGCGCAGGGCACTTTGTGCAGCATGATGCCAAAGAAATGGTCACCGATACCCTGCGTTGGTGGCTGGGCGCGCGTCGCTGATCAGCGGCTCAGTAACATGTCAGGCAGTTGCAGCATTGGCATGCCGGTACTCACGCATGCCGGTACTCACGCATGCCAGTACTCAGGCATGCCAGTACTCAGGCATGCCAGTACTCAGGCGATTGGCCAATCGGCAGCATCAACAGAATCCAGCACTGAATCGGTGATGCCTGGCGCCCATTTGGCCGCGTAGGTTCCATCAGCATCATACAGGGCGGTCTGTTTATCGAGATCAAAGTGCCGTCCGCCCCTGGGGTCAACACCAACACCGGCAATGTACTGCCAGTTTCCCCAATTGACGGCCACATCATAGTCGGTCAGCTGGTGTTCAAACCAGGCTGCGCCGTAACGCCAATCCATGCCCAGCTCGTTAACAAAACAACTGGCGGCAATCTGTCGGCCGCGATTGGACAGATAACCGGTATGTTTGAGCTGACGCATACACGCGTTCACCAGCGGGAAGGGCGTGGTGCCATGGCACCACTTCTGGTAACGCTCGGGGTGTACACAGGTCAGTGGCGCGCGACCGGCAATGCCTTTAAAGCGGAACAATTGGGTGCCCAGTTCCAGCGACAGCCATTGGAAGTATTCCCGCCACAGCAGTTCGGCGGTGATCCACCCGGTAGACTCCGTGCTGCCGTGCTCTTTGATGTAGGCATCAACGGCAATGTTGGCGCGTCTTACCGACAGGCAGCCGCGATTTAACCATGGCGAGAGTTTTGTGGAGTGATGCCAGCCGTCGAGTTCATTGCGCCGTTCTTTGTACTGTGCGGGCCAGGCGCTGCCAAAATACTCCTGCAGGTGTCTCTGGCCAGCCGTCTCGCCGCCACCAAACAAACCGGCATCGTTGGCGGCTGCCGGCGCCCATTCAGGTAATCGTGCAGGCCAGGCCGGCACGGCGGCCGCGACGGGTGAGGCAGGCAAACTGGTGGGTGCTGACAGCGGCAAGGGCAGCGGATGGGATTGCGCCCGTTGCCTGAAATACGTCCACGATTTGCGGGTCTCCGCCAGCGTGACGGGCAGATCCTTCAATTCAAACAGCGTGTAGGTATCGACCTCTTCAATTCTGAGCTCAGGTAAACGATTGGCAAGATTGCTGAGAATGGCCTGCTCATCGACCCCAAACTGACGGCTGCACACAAGGCGTGTAATGCGGTGTTTAACAATCAGGGCAGCTAACTGCTGTTCCGGATAACCAAACTCGATCAGCACATGCTGACCCAGTTTGTTCATCTGCATATTCAGATTGTCCAGACTCTGCTGCACAAATTGCCAGCGATGTGAGCCCATGGAACTGACGTGATAGCGATGTGCTGAAAACCAGCGTGGATCAACACAATACACACACAGCAGCCGGTTGCTCCAGGCTGCGCGGACCAGGGCTGGATTGTCATCCAGCCGCAGGTCGTGAGTCATCCAGTACAAAGTATTGATCACGGTGATGCAGCCTTCCTATATCCCGTACAGTTAAACCGTACAGATGATCCTTATGGCTGACCAGTACAGTTAATCAGTACAGTTGATCAGTACAGTTGCGCACCGGTGCCAATCAAGCCGGGCGTGGTTCAGCGATCCCCCGATGATTGGCGCTGTGTGGATTGGGCGACAGATAAGATCCCACAATCATACCGATCAGGCTGAATCCGAGGCCCACAAACTGAGGCTCATAGGCAAGATCCGGGATAGTAAATTCGACCAGTAACCAACTGCCCAGTCCCAGCCCGATAGACAATGTTGCCCCCAGGTTGCTGGCTTTGCGCCAGAACAGTCCGGCAGCCAGTGGTACAAACACCCCGGCGAGGGTGATGCGATACGCGTTGACCACCATATCATGGATGTTGCCATCCGACAGAATGGCATTAATCACCACCATCACGGTGAACACAAACACGGTGTAGCGGGTATAGGTCAGCAGTTGCTGGTCGGTCATGCCGGGAATCAGGTTTTTAAGCACGTTTTCAGTGAAAGTCACTGACGGCGCCAGCAGGGTGCCGGACGCAGTACTCATAATCACTGACAGCAGGGCACCAAAAAACACCACCTGCAACCAGAACGGCATGTGCAGGGCGACGAAGGTAGGCAGTACCAATTGAGTATCGTTTTCCATCAGTGTGGCGGTCATTTCCGGATCAATCATGCTGGCGCTGTAAGCGAGCATCAGCGGCACAAACGCAAAGAAGAAATAAGCGATACCGCCGGCAGTGGTGGCCCATACCGCAATAGTCTCTGTTCTTGAGGTATTCACACGCTGGAACACATCCTGCTGGGGAATAGAGCCCAGTGCGATGGTGAAGAACGCAGCCATCCACGCCAGAATATCCAACATGTCCATGCTGGGCATCCAGTCAAATTTGCCCTCGGCAGCAGCCCGCTCAAGTACCAGTGGCAAGCCACCTGCCATGTCGGTTGCTGCGTTGGTCACCAGCAGCAGACCAATCACAATCACAATCATCTGTACAAAGGTGGTGACCGCAACCGACCACATGCCGCCCAGCAAGGTGTAAGTCAACACCACGCCGGCACCCACAATCATGCCCATGGTCATGGACACCGTACCGTCAGACAGCACATTAAACACCAGCCCCAGCGCAGTGACCTGCGCCGATACCCAGCCCAGGTAGGACAGCATGATGCAAATGGACAAGACCATTTCGATAGACTTGTTGTAGCGGATGTGGAAAAAGTCACCCAAGGTCATTAGTTTCAGGCGATACAGAGGCAGTGCAAAAATCAGTCCGAACAAGACCAGGCATGCTGCTGCCCCCAGCGGGTCTGAAATCAGGCCACGAAACCCTTCTTCCAGAAAGGTGGCTGAAATGCCCAGTACGGTCTCTGCACCAAACCAGGTCGCAAACACCATGGCCATCACCATGTACATGGGCAAGCTGCGACCCGCGGTAATAAAATCGCTGGCCGAATGCACACGGCGAGCAGCAAGAACACCAATACCAATTGAGATCACAAGGTAAGCAACGACCAGTGCTAGCAGCATAATCAGTCCCGGTATTAATCAGATTGGATAAAAAGGAAGTGAACCCTCAGAGCTGCGCGGCGGCAGATGCCGTCCAGACGTGTGAACGAACGTTATTCTGATGTGGGGTCACGGCTGGATAATAGCCAAAAACGTCAGACAAAAAAAAGCATTTTCTGCCGCCCACACAGACAAAAGCCCCGCCTGAGAGTGTCATTCACACAGGCGGGGCTTTTGACAACCAGCGAGTGTCGCTCAGTTCTCTCAGATGAAACTCAGCATCAGATAAACCGCCAGCAAAATGATCACCCACTTGACCATACTGCCAACCGGATGTGTGCTGGCCAGCGCGCCGTCTGGACCAAACTGTCTGGCGAGTGCCGGCGACAGCGCAGCGATTTTATGCACCAGCGCGTTGTTCATCTCACCAATAACTGCCAGCCGCGCAACGGCACCCTGAATAATCCCCGGGCACAGTCGACGATACACCCAGTCAACATCCAGATTGGTGGATCGCAGCTCTGGCGGATACATGTTGCGCAGGTTCAGCCACACAAATGCCAGGGCTGAGAAGAACAGCAGTTGTGTCTGAGCCAATATATGTGTGGCGTCATAGGGGTTGTAGCCGGTGTCGTACGGCAACAGGCTGTACAGCATCGACGGATAGACACCAATGGTCACGCAGAGTGCTGCCGCAATAAACATGGCAATCTGCATGTTAATCGGCGGATCGCTGACGCGAATGCCGGAGTCATGTGCAAAGAAGGCAAAGTACGGGATCTTGATCCCCGCATGGTGGAACACCCCGGCAGCCGAGAACAGCAGCATCAGCCATACCCAGTCGTAACCTTCTTCAATGGCTGCGCTCATCACCATGGACTTGCTGACAAAGCCGCTGAACAGCGGGAAAGCAGAGATGGATGCGGCGCCCACAATACAGAACAGCGTGGTGCGCGGCATGGTTTTATACAGCCCGCCAAGATCAGAGCCGTTGATGCGTCCCGTCATGTGCAGGACAGCGCCCATGGTCATAAACAGCAGGCCTTTAAAGATGATGTCATTAAAGGCGTGCGACACGGCGCCATTGATGGAAAGTGCCGTGCCAATACCAAT
>CANHAR010000217.1 GCA_947458495.1 Gammaproteobacteria bacterium
AAAAGCCCGATGGTCGCCGACCCCGGCACTGCCATGATTTACAGTACCGGCACAACACATTTGCTCTCTGCCATTGTTACCCGCGCAAGCGGCATGAATACCAAGGAGTTTGCCCAGCGCTACCTTGCCGATCCCATGGGGTTTCGCATGGCCTATTGGAGCCGGGATCCACAAGGGGTTTATTTTGGCGGGAATGATATGGAAATTACCCCTCGACAAATGCTGGATATCGGGGAAATGTACCTGAATGGGGGTGTGCACGACGGTAAACGCATTCTCAGCGAGCAATGGGTGCGCGACTCGCATCAGCCGCATGCTGAGTCTCCCCGCGGTGAGGGACGCCACTACGGATACGGCTGGTGGCTGCGTGACATGGCCGATTTGCAGGTTCCGCTGGCCTGGGGTTACGGCGGCCAGTTTATTTTTGTTGTCAAAGAATACGATCTGGTGATTGTAATAAGCTCTGACAGCAACCCCGGACCTGAACGAGGCCCGCATATGCGCTCGATTTATGATCTGGTGGAGTTTGATATTTTGCAGCCACTGCAAATTGCAGCAGGCAAAAACCCAGGGGCCCGTGACCTCAGTATTGCACCTTGAATTTAAAAATAGCCTTTAAAACCATAAACAATTACCACAAGAGGTCTTTATGAGCGTCCATATTCAAGCTGCACGTTTGCAGGACAAAGTCGCCATCATTACCGGCGCGACCAGTGGCATCGGCGAAGCGACTGCGCGGGTGTTTGCAGCACACGGCGCCAAACTGGTGATTGCCGGACGCTCGCAGGAGCGCGGCGAGGCCTTGGCACAGGAGCTGAAGGCATTGTACGGCGACCGCTTTATGTTTCACGCCGTCAATGTGATTCACGACCAGCAGATGGGCGCACTGGTGGATGCCACAGTCGAGCGGTTCGGCCGCCTGGACTGTCTGTTTAATAATGCCGGCGCGGGCGAGCGCAGCTCCGTTGAATCGGTCACCGAAGAGGAATTTGACCGGGTCATGCGCTTGTTGGTTGGGAGCGCCGTGTTTGGTATGAAACATGCGGCGCGGGTGATGAAAACCTCCGGTGGTGGCAGCATTATCAACAACGCCAGTATCGCCGCGCATCGGATCAATCAGGGAGGTTATTTGTACTCCGGCGCCAAAGCGGCGCTGTCGCATCTCACGCGGCTGGCGGGTGTTGAACTGGGTCCCTGGAGTATCCGTGTTAATGCGATTTCGCCGGGAGCCATCGCGACGCCTATTTTCTGGGGCGGCTCCACACGTGCCCAATCACTCAGTGACAGTGAAAACGCACACAAAATGGCTAAATTACAGAGCAACCTTGCCAGTGCCACACCAACACCGCGTTCGGGACTGGCCGATGATATTGCCTATGCCGCGCTGTTTCTGGCCAGCGATGAAGGCAGTTACATCAACTGCCATGATCTGGTTGTGGATGGCGGACGCGTCGCCATGTTTAATGAAAAACCCTAATTAAAAACAAATTGGTTGGACCTCCAATAACTCAAAAACCCGGATTTTTCGTATGGCTGACTCTCCGTTACTTTGGCGCCCTTCGGCGCAGCGTATTGCCGATGCCGGCATCACCCGTTATCAACAGTGGCTGACGCTGAACAAGGGGCTGACCTTCTCGTGTTACGACGACTTGTGGACCTGGTCAACCACCGAGATTGAAGATTTCTGGGAGAGTATCTGGCAATTCGCCGATGTGATTGCGCATAGCCCGTATCAGCAGGTGCTGCTGGAGCGGAAAATGCCCGGAGCGCGCTGGTTCGAAGGCGCAACGCTGAACTATGCTGAACACGCATTGGCGTATGGCAGCAAATCTGACAACAAGCACGCCCCGGCGTTGATCGCCGACTCGGAAGTGCGCGGCCGCACAGAAATCAGTTGGGGTGAACTGCGCCAGCACGTTGGCTCCCTTGCAGCAACCCTGCGGGACGCGGGCTTACAGGTGGGTGACCGCGCCGTTGCCTATATGCCCAATATTCCGGAAACGGCGGCAGCCATGCTGGCGGTTACCAGCCTTGGCGGCATCTGGTCATGCGCAGCACCTGATATGGGCGCAGTGGGTGTTCTGGATCGCTTCCGCCAGATTGAACCCAAGGTCTTGTTTACCATCGATGGTTATCGTTATGGCGGCCGTGACTTCGATCGACGCGATGTCGCCCGCGAGCTGGTGCGCCAGTTGCCGAGTGTGGAATGTGTCATTTTCCTGTCCTATCTGCACAGCGACTCAGAGCTGGATCTTGGCGGCATCGATCGCCAGGTTCGCGCCATTCGTTTTGACCATGCGCTTGCCAGACCGCAAGAGCCTGCGTTTGTTGCAGTACCGTTTTCCCACCCGCTGTGGATAGTGTACTCATCGGGCACCACCGGCATGCCCAAGCCTATCGTGCATGGTCACGGCGGCGTGGTGATACAGTCGTTTAAAGCCGGCCTGTTGCACGGTGATGCCAAACCTGGTGACAAAACTTTCTGGTTTTCATCCACCAACTGGATTATGTGGAACTCGACCCTTAACGGCCTGATTAATGGTGTCACTGTATTGATGTATGACGGTAACCCCGGATATCCCGATACCAGCACCTTGTGGAAGTTTGCAGAACGCGAACAAGCCAACTCCTTTGGCACCAGTCCGGCATTTATCGCCTTGTGCGCAAAGACCGGCATCAAACCCGGCGAACAATTTGATTTGTCCGCGCTACGCTCAGTCGGCTGCACAGGCTCGCCGCTGCCAGAGGAAGGTTATGAGTGGGTTTACAATCACGTCAAGCAGGATGTTCGCCTCGGTTGTATTTCCGGCGGCACTGATCCCGGCGCATGTTTTCTGACTACAAGTTCCATATTGCCAATTTATTCTGGTGAGATGCAGTGCCGCGAACTGGGTATTGCCACACATGCCTTTAATGACGACGGCCAATCCGTCATCGACGAAGTGGGTGAACTGGTGGTTACGCAACCCATGCCCTCCATGCCTTTGTTTTTCTGGGGCGATACCGATGGCTCGCGCTATTTCGGCAGTTACTTTGAACAATTTCCGGGTGTCTGGTGCCATGGCGACTGGGTGCGTCTGATCCCGCGACCTGAGGCCATCACCGGCATTATCTACGGGCGTTCCGATTCCACCATCAACCGACATGGCATTCGCATGGGCACCAGCGAGATTTATCGTGTGGCAGAAGAGTTTGATGAGGTTCTTGATTCGCTGGTTGTTGATCTTGAATATTTGAATCGTGATTCTTTTATGGCGCTGTTTGTTGTCATCCGGGATCCGGCGTTTGCGGCAGAAGCCAGCGCCAAAGGCCCGGCTCCTGACGGTTTTATGGCCGGCAAAGCCTCGCTGTTGGCAAACCCCAGAGCACAAGGAAACCCCTTGCACACGGGCGTTCCGGAAGCGCTGCGACTGGCAATCAACGAGGCGATCCGCACAAAGCTGTCAGCGCGCCATGTCCCTGACGGCATTTTTGCCATCACCGAAGTTCCGCGCACCTTGTCTGGCAAAAAACTGGAAATCCCTGTGAAAAAAATACTGCTTGGCCACGATGTGAAAAAAGCTGTGAATCGCGACTCGATGTCTAACCCTGACTCCATCGATTGGTTTATTGAGTTTGCGACTGCAAGGCAAACAACCTAGAATCCCGCGCCTTCAGGGGAGTTGTTGATGGACGCATTTTTAGTCTCAACCGGGCTGGTCGCTCTGGCAGAAATTGGTGACCGAACGCAACTACTGGCTTTCCTGCTGGCAGCCCGCTACAAAAAACCCATACCGATTATTCTGGCAATTTTGTTGGCAACACTGGCCAATCATGGTGTTGCCGGCTGGTTTGGCACTTGGCTGACCAGTGTCATGACACCAGAGACTTTGCGTTGGTTGCTGGGCATCTCCTTTCTGGCGATGGCCGCGTGGATGTTGAAGCCGGATGAGCTCGATGACACCAAGGCCACCGCGACTCGTTTTGGCGTATTTGGCACAACCTTCATTACCTTTTTTATCGCCGAGATAGGTGATAAAACCCAGGTTGCCACCGTTGCACTGGCAGCTCAATACCAGAGCCTGCTGTGGGTAGTGGTCGGCACCACGCTTGGCATGATGATCGCCAACGTGCCGGCGGTTTACGCGGGCGACAAACTGGCCCATAAACTCCCCGTCAGTCTGATCCACAAAATTGCAGCGGCGATTTTTGCGATGCTGGGAATAGCCGTCCTCATGGGCATGGGTCAATCCTTGTTATGAACGGGGCAGCGTTGCCGATTGACGCCGTGTTGCCCGACATCCAGCGCGCTCTGCAGGCGCATAACCGCGCACTGTTGGTGGCACAACCGGGTGCCGGCAAAACCACACGGGTGCCATTGTCATTGCTGGAGAATACTCCTTGTGGCCAACGCTGGTTGCTGTTGGAACCACGTCGGGTAGCGGCTCGCCTGGCCGCTGCCTTTATGGCGGAACAACTGGGTGAAGCCGTGGGTCAGACCGTTGGGTACCGCGTACGCGGCGAGTCCCGGGTAAGTCCGGAGACACGTGTTGAAGTGCTCACGCAAGGTATCCTGACACGGATGTTGCAGGACGATCCCGAGCTACCGGGTGTGGCCGGGCTGATTTTTGACGAATTTCATGAGCGCAGCCTGGATGCTGACACCGGACTCGCACTGGCACTGGATGTGCAGCACGGGCTTCGCCAGGACCTGAAAATTCTGGTGATGTCAGCGACACTGGATACCCGTGCCTTGTTGTCTGTGC
>CANHAR010000218.1 GCA_947458495.1 Gammaproteobacteria bacterium
AGAATTCCGACCAGCGCTGCGATCATGGTGGTAAAAACCAGAAGGCCAATCACCGAAGCACCGATTTTGCCGAGTGCCGCAACCTGATGGAGCTTGACCACTGCCGCAATCATGGTTACCAGAACCAAAGGCATGATGATCATGCGCAGTAAAGCGACATAGACATCCCCCGGAAGATCAGTCCAGGTCAGCGTTGGGGAGATGGCACTGAGATCTCCGCCGTGAACGATCTGCAGCAGAAATCCAAAAACCACTCCAAGGATCAGGGCAACAAACACCTGCTTGGCAAGGCTGGTTTCCGGTTTTTTGAGTTTGTACAAGGCAAAAAGCAGGGCAATAAAAATGATGACGCCAGTGGCGGTCAGAAATGACATGAAGGTAACTCCCTTATTGTTGTAACGCAGTTATAGCCGGATGCGCTGATGAGAGCAAACGCTTTTTATTCATATGCTTATATGCTTAAGTCGTCGCAGCCGGAATCAAAGGCCATCACATCAGACCGGTTCAAGTCGTGCGTAAGAGAGCACCAGCCACTTGCTGCCGACTTCTTTGAAATTTACCTGTACACGCGCACTCGGACCACTGCCCTCGTAGTTCAATACCACGCCTTCACCAAATTTGCCGTGCCGCACGCGCTGCCCCAATGTAATTCCGGTGTCCGGCACTTCAGCGCCAGCGCGATAACCGGGCTGGCGCCCCGCGGAAACCATGGGTCTTTGTATCGTGGTCTTCATGCGAACCGGTTCAACAAGCTCTTTTGGCAGCTCGCGGATAAACCGCGATGGCCGGCACATGGTGACATCGCCATGCAGGCGTCGTGATTCTGCGCAGGTAATAAACAGCTTTTGCATGGCGCGGGTAATGCCGACATAACAAAGCCGGCGCTCCTCCTCGATGCCGTTCAGATTTTCCATGGACATTTTATGAGGAAACAAGCCTTCCTCCATACCGGCCATAAATACCAGCGGAAATTCCAGACCCTTAGCGCTGTGCAAGGTCATCAACTGCACGGCATCGTCGGATTCACTTGCCTGCGACTCTCCGGCATCGAGTGCAGCCTGATCCAGAAACGCGGCGAGCACGTCAGCGTCTCGTGCCGGGATATCGCCGGACTCAATGTCAGACTCAACACCTCGCCACTCTTCAGCAAAGCTGCGGGTGGCGGTAATCAGTTCATCAAGGTTTTCAAGACGGGCCTGCGCTTTTTCGCCGCCCTCTTTTTCGTGGTGCGGGATCAAGCCACTGTGCTGGATCACATAGGAGACTTTGCCGCCCAGTTCGATGCTGGTACAAGCCGCATCCATGTCATTGATCAGGCGCATAAAATTCTGGACTGCGGCAGCCGCACGAGCGGGCAACAGCTTGTGATCGATGGTTTTGGTACAGGCTCGCCAAAGCGAGCTGCCGTCCTGTCGCGCCAGATCTCTTAACGTGTCCAGAGTGCGATCCCCAATACCGCGCACGGGAACATTGATCACCCGCTCCATGGCGGTGTCATCAAAGCGGTTGATCACCAAGCGCAGATAGGCCAGAGCATTGCGGATTTCCAACCGATCATAAAAGCGTTGGCCTCCGTAAATGCGGTAAGGCATGGCGACCCGCAACAGAGCTTCCTCGAGCTCCCGCGACTGCGCGTTGGAGCGATACAGAATCGCGGCCTCTGTCAGCCGGTGGCCGTTGTTCATCCAGTCCTGCAGTCTATCCACAATAAAGCGGGCTTCGTCCTGCTCGTTAAAGGCCTCGTACAGTGAAATACACTCGCCTTCCTGCCCTTCAGTCCACAGCTCTTTGCCGAGGCGGCCCTGGTTATTGCCGATCAGCTTGTTTGCAGCGTTGAGAATGGTTGATGTAGAGCGGTAATTCTGCTCAAGTTTGATGATTTCTGCGCCGGCAAAGTCAGTATTGAACTGCTGAATATTCTCAATACGCGCGCCGCGCCATCCATAGATTGACTGATCGTCGTCGCCTACCACCATCAGATGACTGCTCTTCCCGGCAAGCACACGCAGCCACGCATATTGCACAGCGTTGGTATCCTGAAACTCGTCCACCAGAATGTGCTGGAAACGCTGCTGATAGTGCGCCAGCAGCGGCGGATTATTCAGCCACAACTCATGCGCGCGCAACAGAATTTCCCCAAAGTCCACCATACCGCCACGTTGGCAGGCGTCCTCGTAGGCTTTGTAAACGGTGATCATGGTGCGGGTATAGTCATCACCAAAATGTTCGATGTGGCCAGCGCGCAGGCCTTCATCTTTCTGACCGTTGATATACCACTGGATTTGACGTGGCGGCCACTTTTCATCGTTGACGCCGAGTGCTTTGCACAGGCGCTTGATCAGGCGCAGTTGATCATCACTGTCCAGAATCTGAAAACTTTCGGGCAGGTTCGCCTCTCGCCAGTGCGTACGTAACAAGCGGTGTGCCAGTCCGTGGAAGGTACCAACCCACATCCCGCCAATGGGCCGCTCCAGCAACTCTTCGATACGGTTGCGCATTTCACGCGCTGCCTTGTTGGTAAAGGTTACCGCCATAATGCCAAACGGCGAGACGCCTTCAACCAGCATCAGCCAGGCAATTCGATGCACCAGTACACGGGTTTTGCCGCTGCCGGCGCCCGCCAACACCAGCATGCTGGCAGGCGGAGCGGCAACGGCACGGCGCTGCTGGTCATTAAGGGAATCTAAAAGGTATGAAACGTCCATCCCGGTATGATAGCAGCCCGACTGGAATCTGGCTCTGTAAAAAAACCGTATAAGATGACAGCAGCTTGTCGCTTAGGCGGACACGGCCAGACGCGTGGCGGTAATTGCGCTTTTTCCAACGCAGGCATGCTGATAAACTGCAGAGCCCTCGCTCGGTAACTGCCAGGGCCGATACCCATACACGAATTGTACGCCAGGAGTAGATTATGTCTGCAAAATCAGACAACGCACCTTTTGACTGGAAGGATCCATTTCTGTTTGAAGAACTTCTGACGGAAGAGGAGCGCATGATCCGTGATGCTGCGCGGCAGTATTGTCAGGAAAAACTGTTGCCACGTGTGCGCGATGCCTACCGGAAGGAACAGACAGATCCGGCGATTTTCCGCGAAATGGGTGAATTGGGTTTGTTGGGGCCGGCATTGGATGGTTATGGCTGCAGTGGCACAAATTACGTCAGTTACGGACTGATTGCCCGCGAAGTAGAAGCGGTAGATTCAGGTTTCCGCTCGATGTTCAGTGTGCAGTCCTCACTGGTGATGCATCCCATACACGCCTTCGGCAGTGAAGAGCAGAAGCAGAAGTTCCTTCCTAAACTGGCCTCAGGCGAGTTTATTGGTTGCTTTGGCCTGACCGAGCCGGATCATGGTTCAGATCCTGGCAGTATGGTCACGCGTGCACGCTCAGTGCCCGGTGGTTTTAGCCTGAGCGGCGCTAAAAACTGGATCAGCAACTCGCCATTTGCTGATGTGTTTATTGTCTGGGCCAAAAATGACGATGGCATCATCAAGGGTTTTATCCTGGAAAAAGGAATGAAAGGCCTGTCCGCACCTAAAATCGAAGGCAAGTTGGCATTGCGGGCATCCATTACCGGCGAAATCGTGATGGATGAAGTGTTTGTCCCTGAAGAAAACATGCTACCTCACGTTGAAGGCTTAAAAGGTCCGTTCAGTTGTCTGAACTCCGCACGTCTGGGCATTGCATGGGGCGCATTAGGAGCTGCAGAAACCTGTTGGCACGCTGCACGACAATATGTGCTGGATCGCAAACAATTTGGTCGTCCTTTGGCGGCCAACCAGTTGATACAGAAAAAACTCGCTGTTATGCAGACAGACATCAGCCTGGCGCTGCTGGGTTGTCTGCAGGCCACCCGCCTGAAAGATCAAGGCAAACTTGGCATCCCCACCATTTCACTGCTCAAGCGCAACAACTGCATCAAGGCGCTGGAAGTAGCACGCGAAGCGCGCGACATGCTCGGGGGCAACGGCATCTCCGACGAGTATCCGGTGATGCGTCACATGCAGAATCTGGAAGTAGTAAACACCTACGAGGGCACTCAGGACATCCACGCGCTGATTCTCGGTCGGGCCCAGACCGGCATTCAGGCGTTTTTCTGATTTTTTCTGAATGGGGACGGAGAGATCAAAAAATGATCTCTCCGTCCCCAATTGAGTGCGAAATGAAAAGACGGCATTTCCTTAAAAACATGGCAGCTACAAGTCTTTTGCTGATCGGCTGCAACATACGAGTATTTGCGGACACACATGCGCCGGTTAACAAACTCCGTCTTACCGACGAGCAATGGCGCGCACGACTGACTCCCGAGCAATACGCGGTGCTGCGGTTTTCTGAAACCGAATACGCCGGAAGCAGTGATTTAAATCAGGAGTATCGGGCAGGCACCTATGTGTGCGCGGGCTGTGACCTGCCGCTGTTTAAATCAGTCTGGAAATACGATAGCCGAACGGGATGGCCCAGCTACTGGGATGCGATACACGAGCATCTGACAACACGAAAGATGATTTACGCGTTTCGTGCGCCAGTCGAATACCGCTGCGCGCGCTGTGACGGACACCATGGACACATTTTCGATGATGGGCCTCAGCCAACAGGGCTGCGTTATTGCAGCAATGGCGCAGCGCTCAAGTTTATTCCGTCATAAGTTCCGCGTAGCTCAGCACCTGACTGACATCGTCAGCCAGAGTTGCTGCCCGCAGTGGTTCTTTGAAGATTGCACGGATACTGCCTTGCGGATCCAA
>CANHAR010000219.1 GCA_947458495.1 Gammaproteobacteria bacterium
ACAGACTATAATCACGACGTGCGCGTTCATTACGCCGGAATCCTGCCTGACCTGTTCCGCGAAGGTCAGGGTATTGTTGCCGAAGGGTCCATGTCACCCGATGGCACATTCATCGCGTCTCGCGTTCTGGCAAAACACGATGAAAACTATATGTCGGTAGAAGTGAAGGCCGCGCTAGACGCAGCTGGACATACAATGCCTCCGGGAGCCATGCGATGATTCCTGAATTAGGAAATTTTGCACTGATCCTCGCGTTTTTGCTCAGTATCTTGTTGTCTGTGATACCGATGGTAGGAGCAGAGCGCGGCAATTTGCTATGGATCAATCTGGCCAGACCTCTTTCCTCAGGGGTTTTTGTGTTTCTAAGCATCAGCCTGCTTATCCTAGGTTACAGCTTTGTGGCCGACGACTTCTCTGTGCAGTTTGTTGCGAATCACTCGAACACCATGCTGCCCATTTACTACAAAATTACCGCAGTGTGGGGCGGCCATGAAGGATCATTCTTGTTCTGGACATGGATGCTGGGCGGTTGGATGCTGGCTGTCTGTATTTTCAGCAAGGCCATGCCTGATGAGTTTGTTGCTCGCGTGTTATCCGTGATGGGTATGCTGTGCGTAGGCTACATTCTTTTTATGTTGGCCACCTCAAACCCATTTGATCGGGTATTGCCGCTGTCACCCGAAGATGGCGCTGACCTGAACGCAGCGCTTCAGGACTTTGCGTTTATTATTCATCCACCGTCACTTTACATGGGATATGTCGGATTCTCGGTTGTTTTTGCATTTGCTATCGCTGCCTTGATAAGCGGCCGCCTCGATGCTGCATGGGCTCGTTGGTGCCGACCTTGGGCCAATGCAGCGTGGGCAATTTTGACACTGGGACTGTCTCTTGGATCCTGGTGGGCATACTACGAACTAGGCTGGGGCGGCTGGTGGGCGTGGGATCCGGTTGAGAATCCCCCAATGATTACCTGGCTGCTTGGCGCAGCGATGATCCACTCTCTGGCTGCCACTGAAAAGCGTGGTGTGTTCAAAAGCTGGACCGTGTTGCTGGCAATCATGGCATTCGCTTCCAGTTTGCTTGGCACATTCATTACTCGATCTGGGTTGCTGACCTCAGTTCATGCATTTGCAACAGATCCGACTCGCGGAGTTTACATTCTGGTTTTTCTGGCCCTGATCATTGGCGCGTCATTGATACTGTACGCTGTGCGGGCACCGAGCCTGAGAAGTGAGTTTGGATTCGGCAGTCTTTCAAGAGAAGTGTTTCTGCTCTCAAACAATCTGATTCTGGTGGTGGCAAGCGCAGCTATTTTGCTTGGGACACTGTATCCCATTGTTTATCAGGCCATGACGGGCGGAGAGCTGATTTCGGTTGGACCTCCCTATTTTAATGCGATATTTTTCCCCTTGATGGCTATCCTTGCCGTGCTCATGGCTGTAGGGCCGATCAGCCGATGGAAAAAAACCTCTCCAGAACACTTGCGTGCTCAGTTAGCTAAAGTAGCGATAGCAGCGGTTGTGCTGGGAGTCCTGATACCGGTGCTGTTGACGCTTGAACTTCCCTTGGGCGTCATTGCAACAACAATCCTTTCATTCTGGATTGTCTTTTCCATGCTGAAAGATATCCGCAGCAAAATCGCCAATAAGCCAACCGTTGTGGCGGGACTGCGCAGTTTGCCATTAAGTTATTTGGGGATGACACTGGCTCATTTCGGATTTGTGATAACAATGGCGGGGGCTTGCCTGAGCTCAATTTACAGCATAGAACGCAGTGTTTTGCTGCAGGCAGGTGAGAGTACTGATCTGGGTGCTTACAACTTCAGATTTGAGGGCACACGCCCTGTCCAGGGTCCCAACTTTATCGCAGACGAGGCTGTTGTTGTTGTTTCCAGAGGCGGTGAGTTCTATAAGAATCTATATCCTCAGAAGCGACTCTACACAGCCAGTGGCACTCCCACATCACATATGGGTATAGACGGACGTTTCCTGCGGGATCTGTTTACCACGCTTGGTGACCAGCGCGAGAACGGCGCCTGGTCTATGACAGTGTATGTAAAACCCTTTGTTCGCTGGGTGTGGATCGGCACTATTTTTATCGCCTTCGGTGGAATATTAGCCGCCTCGGATAAACGTTACCGTCAATTCAAGGTTAAACAAGCACAAAAACTGGCTAGGATGGCTGGCCCGGTTGCCGGCAACAAAAAGTCGTCGCCCGTTATGACATCAGGCATGGATGCCGGAGGTTCTGGCGCATGAATAATTTCAAGCTGTTCCTGCCTGTCATCATTTTTATGGTGCTCGCGGTGTTCATGTGGCGCGGTCTCTATATGGACTCACGCACATTGCCCTCGGTATTAATCGATAGACCATTGCCAGAATTTCAATTGCGATCACTTGAGTTGGGAGACCAGTTAGTCAGTACCGCAGATCTGCCGGATGGCCCCTTTATTCTGAATATCTGGGGCAGTTACTGCCTGCCGTGCCTTCAGGAAAATCCGATTTTTATGGCGGCCAAGGAACAGAATGTCATTCCGATTATCGGCTTGAACTACAAAGACCGCGATGAAGCAGCGCGTGACTGGCTTGAGCTGAATGGCAATCCATTTGAACTAAACATCATTGACGACACCGGCCGTTACGGTATCGATCTCGGTGTTTATGGAGCCCCTGAAACATTTCTGGTAGATGCTGATCGCGTTATTCGATTTAAGCACATTGGCGTGATCAATTATCGGATATGGGAAGATGAAATCATGCCAGCTATCGCTGCGGTACAAGCCGGTGGCAGTTCATGAACGTGTCCACGAGACTCTTTGGCCTGACACTTGTATTTGTATTGCTTGCCGTTTTTAAACCCGGCAAGGCGCACGCTCAGATTGATGTTTTTGACTTTGAAACGCCTGAGCAGGAACAACGATACCGCCAACTGTCCAACGATTTTCGTTGTCCAATGTGCCAGAACGCAAATCTCAGCAGCTCTCCGGGGGGCGTTGCCTCCGATCTGCGCCGAGAAATCTATCGCATGATCATGGAAGGTCAGACCGATGCCCAGATCGAAGAGTTCATGCTGGCCCGCTACGGTGACTTTATCCTCTACCGTCCCAGATTGACCGCGCAGACTTTATTGCTCTGGTTTGGTCCAATAATGTTTCTGCTTGCCGGAGCCTGGGTTGCGCGGAACATCATCAGAAACAGCGGCATGAAAAAATTCAATCACAATCGGGCTGAAGCTGACGCGTCGATCAACCAAGACACTTATGTAGTTGCAGACATTGTTATCAGTGATGAAGAGCGTAGACGGTTAAATCGTTTATTAGCTGAGCACGACGACTCTGCACACAATCAAGATAATACTGGAAGGTGATAATTTGTTCTGGATTCTAAGTCTGCTCTTGGTGGTGCTGGCTGTTCTTTTTGTATTGGTGCCTGTCATCCGCCATAACACATCAAGTGTTCAAGTTGGGTTAACGGCCCGAAATGCTGCGAATCTGATTATATTTCAGGAACGTGCCAAAGAAATTGAGCAAGATCTCAAAGAAGGATTGCTGGACTCGGAACAATACACAAGTCTTAAGGCCGAACTGGAAAGAACACTGCTCAGCGACGTTAATGATGAAACAGACAAGCAGGATAGTCATTCACATAGCGGCTTGACGCTTAAGTCACCTGTTAAGCTGATTCCAGTTCTGGCTGTTGCGCTCACCTTGCCACTGAGTTACTACCTCTATGAGAGTTGGGGTTTTAGGAATGATCTCGCCCTTGCCCAGATCATAGAACAAAGCCGGCTTGCTGGTGATGACCCAATGCTAATAAGAGACCAGATTTTTGAACTGGGTGCCATCGTAGAACAAGATCCGGAAAATGGCTGGGCACTGTATTTTATCGCGCGACATTTGGTATCACTTGGGCAAATGCCTGAAGCGGCGGTGTTTTTTGAAAGAGCCGCACAGTTTATCGATAATCCTGCGGATCAGGCGGTTGTGCTAGGGCAATATGCGCAAGCAAAGTACATCATTTCTGAACAGCAAATGACTGAGGAAGTACGGGTAATTGTTTCCCAGGCGCAGCGGCTCAATCCTGATGAGCCTGCTATTCTGCAGTTATTGGGTGCTGACGCGTTTGTAAATCAGGATTTCCAGGCTGCCATTACCTATTGGCAGCGACTTTTGAATATGGGGCCTGACGACGAAGATGCTGCCTTTCTGCGCTCTGTGATCGCGCAGGCACAAGACATGTTGGGAGCACCGACTGCGGCTGGGCAGTCCGAACCGGATGCAATGAATCAGACCGCAAAAATAGAAATCAGCCTGACAATTTCACCTGAGTTGACGCTACCCGCAGAAACCCGCGTGTTTGTATCTGCCCAGCAGGTTGAAGGTGGCGGCCCTCCATTGGCGGCAAAATTTTTGTCCATTGGGGATTTGCCTACGATCGTGAGTTTGTCTGACAGTGATGCTGTTGGTCCATTCAACTTGTCTTCAGCTCAAAGTGTATCTGTGGTTGCAACTATATCTTTAAGTGGTTCAGCTGATGTGCAATCCGGCGACTATCAGGTCAGGTCTGAATCAGTTTCACTGCAACAGAGTGAAACGCCAGTTCGGCTACAACTAATGATTCGTGATATGGTGCCCTGACACAATTTCAGACTACAAGCATGAAAACAGTCAAGAACAATAGATCAATGTCACTGGCATC
>CANHAR010000220.1 GCA_947458495.1 Gammaproteobacteria bacterium
CCACCAAAATTGGATGACTTGGCGCTTGAGCTGCTGGAGAACTGTTGCTTCATGATCTGTTCAAGCTCATCCATGGCGCTGGGCTGCACGGTGTCCAGAAGCGCGACGCGCTGAATAACTTCAGGTCTCTGCTCCGGTTTGAGGAAATTAAGCACATCGGCGGCCACATCGTATTCAAGCACCGAAATAATAATTGCAATGACCTGAGCATGTTCGCCCTGAATCATCTCCGCGATTGAACGGGCATCCATCCAGCGCAGAATCTCCAGACCTTTACTGGATGAGCCGGGCATAATTCTGCCAAGAATGGTGGCCGCTTTATCAGCCCCCAATGCGCGTTTAAACACGTTCTCAACGTAGTCCGCTGTCCCTAAGCCAAGACTTGTTTGTTTCTTGATCGTCGATACAAAGTCATCAAGCACAACGTTGACGCATTCTTGCGAAAGATCAGCAACAGACACCATGCACGCGCCCAGCGCCTGCACTTCTCGCGGGGACAAGTACCGGATGATGTCGGCGGCCTGCTGCTCGCCTAACAAGAGCATGATCACCGCGGCCCTGTCTGTGGTGGTCATCAACTCCAGCTCTTCGCGGAGTGACTCCGACATAACAACCGGTGCAACGTCAGTGGAGCCGTCTTTTTTTTCAACTTCTGCCATTTTGCTCACCTGCGGTTTATACGGGTTTTATAAGTTTCTTCAGAACATTGGCGACGCGAGCAGAATCCTCGGCCACCAGCAATCTGATCAGTGCGACTTTGTCGTCATAAGTATTTGCGGTATCGAGCATGTCCGCAGATATCGACGACTTCTTGGGTCTCAGCTTGGCCTTGATTTCATCAATACCAGCCGCGTCACCAGAGGACAGCATGGCCAGATCCGATGCACTCAGATCACCTTCGTTAAGCGTCTCCTCCAGGCCAGAACCGGCCAACACTGATTTCTCCGGCATGTACAGTTTGATAACCGGACGTACCACAATCAGCATAAAGAGCGCCGTTAACAAGGCAATGATCCCGTACTTTATCAGCGCAATTACCGATGGTTGTTCGTACCAGGGAGCGCCTTCTGAGGCAGACATTTCCGGGTAGAAACGTGACGCCACAATGGTGATCACGTCACCACGCTCAGCATCAAAGCCGATGGCGGCGCGGACCAGATCTGTCAGTTTGTCGATCTCTTGCTGCAGAACTGCTGCGGTGGCAGCCGCATCTTCTGGCGCAGCCGCATCTTCTGGCGCAGCCGCATCTATTCCAACGGACTGCTGCAGCACAGCTTCGTCGATGGCAATGGCAACTGAAATTTTGTTCAGCACTCCGACCTGATTACGCACCGTGCGAATGGTGCGATCCAGTTCATAGTTTCGCGTGGTTTGGCTGCTGCGCACTTGTTCAGCGTTGGCACCCGTTGCCGCGCCCAGTGCGGCCTGGTCAGCCGGCAGCAGAGTAGTGTTTTCCGGCGCGACATTGGTTGTACCTCCGGGAATTCCTTCTGCAACGGTATTGCTGGCCATGTCCATCTGCGTAGATTCCGATCGGGGCAATGGACCTGTCCCGTTGCGATCGAACTCCTCAAACGTGGACTCGGCGCGGGTAAAGTCCATGGAGATGTCCACCTTTGTGGTGATTGAACCTTCTCCTAACAGGGGGGCCAGCAACGCATCTATGCGGTCTTTATAGTTCTCTTCAACCGATTGCTGGTAGGCCAACTCTTCGTTGGCCTGCATCAGTGAACCGCTGTTGCTGGTCAGTAGATTGCCACGATCGTCGACAACCGATACATCGGTGGTCGCCAGAAACGGTACGCTGGAGGCCACCAGGTTAACAATCGCCTCAACCTGCGGCTGGCTGACTGATCGGCCCGCAAAAGGCGTCACAATCACCGAGGCTTTTGTGGTTGCACGATTACGAATAAAGTTACTTTGACGCGGGGACGCAATGTGCACCCGGGCGGACTGCACCGTCGAAATTCGTGTGACGCTTTTGGCCAGTTCGTTTTCAATCGCCGCTGTGTATCTTGCCTCTTCCATGAACTGACTGGTGGTCATGGAGGTTTGTTCGTTAAAAAAATCCAGGGTTCCCGTGTTGACATCTCTTGGCAGTCCTGCGGCTGCAAGAGCCATTCGGCCGTCATAGTATCGCTCGACCGGAACGGTCAGCGTGCCGTTGGCGCTGTCTACTCGCACGTCAATTGCGCTGGCCTGCAGAATTGCCATCGCCTCGGAACGATCGACCTCACTCATCTCCGGATACAGCGCGCGGTACTCGCCACCGTTCAGCCACAGAGCCGCGATCAGAAACACTGCAAACAGAAATACCACGGCGATCGCTGGCAGAGATTTTTTCACCAGTGGCTGGCTGATAATCTCCATGATTGTGGGATACGGCTTGTTCTCAGACACCGTCGCTGGCAAATTTTGTGAGCCGGCCATCGCCGGCAATCGCATGCCCGCGGCATTGCCCATGCCGCTGTTCGCCGGGGCGATTGTTGTCGATGCATTTTGTAGAGTTGCCATGAAGTTGATTCAACCTCCTTTAAACAGGCATGTTCATAATGTCTTCGTAGGCCTTCAAGATCTTGTTACGGACCTGAAGCGTGGCTTCAAATGCAAGTGATGACTTCTGCATCGATAACACAACATCGGTCAAAGGCACGTCTTCGCCCGATTCAAATCGGGTGACCATGGCGCGTGAGGCTGCCTGCGAATCGTTAACTTGATTCAGCGCTCTTCCCATCGCTTCTGTCACAGTCGTCGCGAAATTGGTGCGATCGAGCATTTCCGGATTGATGCCAGCAACGGCATCCCGCGACTGCGTGACTTGCATGCTGCTCTGATACTTCTGAATCTGTGACAGAAGGTACTGAGCGTTTACATCGGTTGTTATTGCCATGGTTTACTCCTAGCGCGCGTAAGCGTCAGGCACACGGTGCCCTTCAGATCGAAAGGCTTGTAATTTGTGCCGCAAGGTTCGCTGGCTGATGCCGAGCCGTTTCGCTGCATCAGCACGCGTTGCTGATCCACTTAATGCTGAGAGAATGCTGCTCAGTTCTGTGCGATGCACAGAGCCGTTCAGGGTGACTGCCGAATCAACGGCTGCCGCCCGCGAGGGAAATTCCGTGGGTCCCGATGGTGCGTATTCAATGACCTCGGGTGTGGATACGGGTTCGTCATCAAACTGAATATCCTCAGGACCAATATCAGCGCTCTGGCGGAGAATCAACGCACGGGCAATGACGTTTTCAAGTTCGCGGATGTTGCCGGGCCAGGAGTGAGCGAGCAACTTGTTCATCGCCTCTGGTGAAATCTCAGGTGCCACGTCTTCCATGCCGTACTTCTGTATCATCAGATAGGCAAGTGGCTTGATGTCCAGCGGCCTGCGCGACAAAGGGGGCATGTTGAACTTGAACGCGCTCAGCCGGTAATACAGATCTTCCCTGAAGCGATTCTTTTTGGCTTCTTCCAACAGATTGACGTTGGTCGCAGCCACAATGCGCACATTGACACTGATCTCACGATTACTGCCGAGGCGAGTAATTTTTTTCTCCTGCAGCGCGCGGAGTATTTTTGGCTGCAGATCTATCGGCATCTCACCAATTTCATCAAGAAACAATGTGCCGTTGTGGGCTTGCTCAAAGTAGCCGGCAGACCCTGCGTTCGCGCCGGTAAATGAGCCCTTTTCATGCCCGAAGAACAAGCTCTCAGCCAGGGTGGCCGGAATGGCCGCACAATTGACCGCCACAAAAGGACCTGACGATTGCGGCGAGGCTTCATGCACGACCTTGGCGAGAATCTCTTTGCCAGACCCTGTCGGACCGGAAATCAATACCGGAATGGTCGAAACGGCAACGCGGCATGCCAGCGAGAATATTTGCGCGCTTTGTGGATCAACAAACAGAAAAGGCTGCTTGTTAGTGGTGTCTGTGTGAAGCATTTTTCCTGGCTCTCTTGTAAACGATGTGACGCTCACAACAGAACAGCAATTATCAGGCCAACTTCATATCTATTTGAATATATTGATAAATAATCTTTAAAGTAATTTTTTTGACAGACAATTTCGGGCATGTCAAAAAATGCACAAGGTCGAGTGCGAGGGGAAATCTGTTCAGATAAAGGCGGTCGCGATGTTGTATCGGGCAATTTTTTGTATCAGCGTGGTGCGCTGCATATGCAGCAGCTGCGCCGCATGACTGACGCTGCCATTTGACTGGGAAAGAGCGGCCTTGATTAATCGAATCTCAATATCGGCCATAAATTCCTTGGCCTTGATGCCACCGGACGGGAAGTGCCCTATCGAGTTGGAAAGCCGCAGAACGTTTTCGATATCCAAGGGATGGATATCATTTTCTTCCTCAGGTTCAACAACAATGTCTGACAGATCCGGCACATTCAAGGTGTCAGGGATCTCTGCAAACCACTCAGGATGGGCACTGGAGATGCTACAGGCATGTTTGTCGCTGAGCAGTTCCGCGATGCCCTCCGGCAACAAGAGTGGTGGCAACGTGGGGATGTCAATTTTCTCGCCAGCAAACAGGATGCTGAAGCGCATCATCAGATTGGAAATTTCTCTGACGTTGCCTGGCCAGTCATATGCCATCAGCAAACTCGCTGATCGCTCGGTAAAGCTGATGGTTCTGTTGAATTTTGCATGAATGCGCGCAAAAAACTGACACATCGGCAATA
>CANHAR010000221.1 GCA_947458495.1 Gammaproteobacteria bacterium
CGCGAGGCTTTTAGTTATGGTGCCCAGGGGCGGAATCGAACCACCGACACGAGGATTTTCAATCCTCTGCTCTACCAACTGAGCTACCTGGGCAATGCTGATGCGCTTCTGGGGGGGGTGGCCCCCGGCGACAAGGCGCGTATTAAAACCGTTGCGGCGCTTCGAGTCAACCCCATGAATTGATCTTTCCCGGCGTAAAACGCAGTTTTAACGGGGCTGCGTATCGGACTCGGGTGGCACGTATCCGCTGGCTGTATCGAAGGTTTCGTTAGCCAGAAAGCGGTCCATCTGTTCGGTCAGATAGCGGCGGTCGTCAGCGGATGCCATGCTCAGGTGTTTTTCGTTGATCAGCATCACCTGTTGTTTCTGCCATAGCTGCCAGGCTTGGGCGGATATGTTTTCAAAGATAAATTTGCCTTTTTCACCGGGGTAGGGCGCAACCACCAGCCCCGGTAGTTGTTGCTGGAGTTTTTTGCAAAAAACGCTTCGTGTCATAACAGGCTCGTTGAATGTTTATCAGGGGATCGGGGATCAGGGGAGCACGCGGTCATCATACAACTGTTGCAGCAATTTTTTCACAGGGGCTGCCAGGCCGAGTTTTACCGAATGATCCAGAGGATACCAGCATAATCCGGGCTGAGGTTCCGCAATGTGGACGGCTTTGACGCGTGCCGGGACCGGGGTGATATCAAGGTGGAAATGGCTGAACGTGTGTCGGGTCACCGGCCAATTCTGTTCCGGCCGGGCGTGGTGCATGCTGGCCCACGCTTGCAGTGTATGCATGTCACTGAATTCAGGCAGGCTCCATAAGCCGCCCCAGATGCCTTTGTCGGGGCGTTGCTGCAGCAACACCTGATGTTGCTGGTGGCAAAGCAACATGTATATCTGCCGGATTGGCAGTGTTTTGCGGGGTTTGCTGACGGGCAGGCTGCGAACCTGGTTGTTGGCCAGAGCCTGGCAATCGCTCCGCAGCGGGCAGCGTGTGCAGTCGGGTTTGCTGCGGGTGCAGACAGTGGCGCCCAGGTCCATCATGGCTTGTGTGTAGTGGGCGACGTTGGTGGCGGGTGTGGACAGTTCGGCCAGTTGCCACAGGTGTTTGAGCGTGTTGGTCTCGCCGGCCCAGCGGTTGATGGCGTAGTAGCGGCACAATACGCGTTTGACGTTGCCATCCAGAATCACGCCGCGTTGTCCCATGCCCAGTGACAGAATGGCACCGGCAGTGGATCGGCCGATGCCCGGCAGCGCTTCAAGTTCTTGCAGGCTGCCGGGGAATTCGCCGGCATGCGATTGACAGAGCAGTTGCGCAGTTTTGTGCAGGTTACGTGCTCGGGCGTAGTAGCCAAGCCCTGTCCATAGGTGCAGCACTTCATCGACCGGTGCTGCGGCCAGCATCTGCAGATAGGGGAAACGCTGCATAAAGCGTTGGTAGTAGGCTATGACGGTGCTCACCTGCGTCTGCTGCAGCATGATCTCCGATACCCAGACGCGGTAGGGTGTCGCGTCAGCTTGCCATGGCAAATCGTGGCGACCATGTTGACGGAACCAGTCGAGCACAGTTGCCGAATCCAGTGGCCGCGTATCTGCCATGGGGACTGACCGGGCGTCTGATTGAACGTCTGATTGAACGTCTGATTGAAGGTCGGGGTCGGTCATGGTGACGGTATCAGATTGCGCAGGCGATCGCGGACGCGATCGACCTCTTCGCCCACAGCATCGCTGGCGCGTCTTTTAATGTCGCCCCGGGCGATTTGCGCAAACATGTCGCGCACCTGCTGCAGATCGGGGCTGCAATACCTGGCCGCAGAGTCACTGAAGGCTGCATCGCAGCGAATTGGCCAGGCGATATCGCGGTAGTTTTCGTCAATGCGGACAGATTGAATTGCCGGTTCCCCCAGCACGGTAAAACCAAGCTGGTAATCAAAACGACCTTCCTGGCGGTTGATGCCGCCCGTTCCGGCAATATCAATGTTATCCATGCGCAGTGCAAATGCCTGCCCGCTGCTGAGGCCATTGGAGAAATTCAACACCGCTTCGGTGCGATTGATCGGCACCACATCGGGCCACGCAGAGGTCATATCGCCACTGGGGCTGAGCACAGAAATTGCGGAGAACACCTGCTTCAAGATGGCTATGTTCACCGAGCTCTCACTGACCAGGATGCGGCTACTGCCAGTGATGCTGTCCAGCAGCGCATTGACGCTGTTGCCGCTCATGATATGGGTGGTATTCAGGTCAAACCGCCCGGTTAAAAAGTTGAGTAGTGGTATGTCAGCACTCAGAGAAGCGGCATCGATATTGTTCAGTTCGCTGGTGATGGCCAGTTGTGCTGGCCGGTTTCGACTGTTCAGACGCACGGCCAGCTCGAGATTGCCGCCGTAGAATCCTGTGGCGCGGCTGTCCAGATTGAGCAGACCGTTCTCCAGAGATAAGGTGAACTGCATGGGCGAGAACTGCATGCCGGCCATGTTCAGCAGATCAATCGAATGGGCGCCCTGGACGTTTAACCGGTTCAGCAGTTCGATGGGCAGCTCGATGTCTGTAGCGCTGGCGGATGACGCCTCGGCAGGCTCCGCAGCCGGGGGTGGTAACCAGGCGTCCAGATCAAACGCGGCGCTGCTCAGTTGATAACCAATGCGCGGGAGGTTGTTATCGGTTGCATACCGGACATCAGCATTGAGTGACACGCGTGCGCCTGGCTGTCCGCCGGGTTCCAGTTCAAGGCTTTCAAGTCTTAATCCATTGGCGTCGCCGTTGGCTATCAATTGATGAATGGTCAGTTGTTGTTGGTTGGGCGGAGGCAAGGTGTTTTCATCGGTCGCAAAAAAATTAGCCAGCAGATGTGGCAACGGGAAAGTGTTGCTGCGTAAATTGGCTTGCCAGACAGGATTTGTGTTGAGGTTTTCGAATATCAGATCGCCATTGAGTGACAAGGGACTAAGGCTAAGCGCCATGTCACCCATAAAAAGCTGTCCGCCGCTGCGATCAAACGACACTGTAGTGTCCAGCGAAAAGGCAAGCATGCTTGACGTAGCGTCATCCACCAGATTCAGCGACATTGTCAGCGGGAACGGCTGATTCTGCATATTGGCATCGCGACTGACCAGATTGATGTCGCGTATGCTCATGCTCATTCCGCTCTGCAGATTCTGTACCGACAGACGCGCGTTGTTGACACGAATTTGCCGGATGTTCACAGCCATCGGTAATTCCGCGCTGCCAGACTCTACGATAACGGGTGCATGATCAGTACCCGGCGCGGGCCAGTTACCTTGCCCCTGACTGTCGACGATCCAGTTGATATGCAAATCTTCTGCAAGAAATTCTTCAATGTTCAGCTCGCTGCGCAGTAATCCGGCCGGGTCTACCCGCAATGAGATGGTCGTAAAAGTCGCAAGTTCCTGAGGGCTGTCCGGGTTACGCAGGCGCACATCCTGAATACTCAGGCCAAACACCGGGCGGAATGTCCATGCCATGTCGCCGGCAATTTGTAACTGCAGTCCTGATTGCTGCCCCACCGTCTGCTCCAACGCAGCACGATATCGGTTTGGGTCAATGACGGACAACAGCACAAAGGCCAGCCCAATCAGCAGCACCACAATTCCGGCGAATGAAACCATCAGAATTTTGAACAGTTTGCCCATGAACGTGCCTCGTTAGAGCTGCCAGAAAACCAGTAAAAATATTGTAAAAAATTGTAACGCATTAATCATGGCGTTGCACCGCGAACGTAACAGGTTACAAGATATAGATAGTGTTATTCCGTGGATATTTTGCGGCCAAAATCTGTTAGACAAAAATGTTATACATAGCCACAGGGGTCATATTGCATTACATTGCAGCCCCTGATAATACCCGACAGCGGTGATCAACGGTAACGTCAGCCTCTGAATCTTTTGCTGTGATGTCAACAGCGGGACAATCTATCGAAGGGCCTTTAAGAGATTAACATGCGAGCAGGTGATTCAATTTTTCTTGGTGACAGTGATGCGATGGTTCAGCTGCGAAAGCTGATAGACACCTGCGCCAAGTCCGAAGCATCTGTCCTGGTCCTTGGGGAAACCGGTGTTGGAAAAGAATTGATCAGCCGCGAATTGCACGCGAAGTCGTCGCGCTGCGATGGGCCATTGGTTCCCATCAATTGTGCTGCGATACCCGGCGCCTTGCTTGAAAGTGAGCTATTCGGTTTTGCAAAGGGTTCGTTTACGGGCGCGACTTCAGACAGAGTTGGCAGATTCGCTCTTGCCAATCGCGGGACGCTGTTTCTGGATGAAATCGGTGATATGCCGCTCGAACTGCAATCGAAATTATTGAGAGTGTTAGAGCAGCGGGTTATCGAACCTATCGGCGGCGGTGAGCCTAAGCCGATCGATGTCAGAATTATTGCTGCTACGCACCGCGATCTGCCGGCCATGGTCAAGGAAGGGTTGTTTCGTCAGGATCTGTACTTTCGCTTGAACGTTCTGCCGATCATGGTCCCGTCTGTGAAACAACGAAAATCTGACATATTGCCGATGTGTCAGTTTTTTGCGCGCATTCATGCAAAATTCAACAGAACCATCAGCTTTACCGAGCGATCAGCGAGTTTGCTGATGGCATATGACTGGCCAGGCAACGTCAGAGAAATTTCCAATCTGATGATGCGCTTCAGCATC
>CANHAR010000222.1 GCA_947458495.1 Gammaproteobacteria bacterium
GGAGTGCACCTCAGCCCAACGCAGAGCAGCGCGAACGCGAACTGGCGGCTGAATCGCAGGCACTGGCGCAGCACTTGCAGCAACACGGCCAACAGGCCCAGGTATTGCCTGTCACGGGCAGCGAGTGCCGTCGAGTGCAGTGGTCACTAGCCCGTAAGCCACTGGTCTCCATCATTATCCCGACCACCGGCAACATGCGTTTTCTGAAACCCTGCCTGGACACGCTGAAATCCAGTACCTACCCCGCGATTGAAGTGGTGATTCTGGACAACAGCCGTGGCAATTACCCTGAAGGCATTCTCTACGCCCATGAACAGGGTGCTGTGGTGATTGAGTGCAATGAAGCGTTTAACTGGTCACGGTTGAACAACATCGGCGCAGAAACAAGTCACGGCGAATTGCTGCTGTTTCTGAACGATGATATTGAAATTATCCAGCCCGACTGGCTGGAGGAGCTGGCCTCACAAGCGCTGCGTGATGACGTTGGCACGGTTGGGGCAATGCTGCTGTACCCGAATGGCGCAATCCAGCACGGCGGTGTGTTTCTGGTTGACCATGGTGGCGGCGCCCGGCATCTGTTCCACAAGCAATTGCCGGGCAAAGGCATTTACCACGAACTGGACAACTGTGTCCGCGAAGTCTCCGGCAATACCGGCGCCTGTCAGATGATCCGGCGCGACCGCTTTGAGCAACTCGGGCGCTTTGATGAACAACTGTCCATCGTCGGCAACGACATCGATCTGTGCATGCGTGCACTGGAAGCGGGACTGCGTAATGTCTGGACGCCCCACAGCCGGCTGATCCACCATGAAAGCGTCAGTCGTCAGAGCAAGCCGATTGGCCAGGATGAAAAGGCCATGTGGGATCGCTGGCAACATCGCTTTCTGGGCGGGGATCCCTACTTCAATCCCAACATTGATCTGACACGCGAAGATTACGTGCTGGCTCCGGTTCAGAGCACAGGCCCGGCGCTTGATGACACAGATACCGCGCCGAAATCATCACCGCCCCAGGCCGGTGTACATCTGATTGCCTACATCCGCGCCAGCATGGGTGTGGGCGAAGCGGCGCGGGGCAATGCCGCCGCACTGGAGGCATCAGGTGTCCCCTTTGGCATTCTGAATTATGAAAAGGGCAATCCGTCGCGAATGGACAACCTGCGCTGGCAGCACCGGGAAATACAACGCCCGCAATACGCCATCAACCTTATCCACATCAATGCGGACCACACCCCGGGGGTGATGAAAGATCTGGGCCCGCAGTGGTTTGACCAGCACTACAACATCGGCTTCTGGGCGTGGGAAATGCCCGAGTTCCCTGACCGCTGGATAGACAGTTTTACTCTGCTGGACGAAGTCTGGGTGCCATCAGCTTATGTGAACCAGGCGGTGGCTGCCAAATCACCCATACCGGTGATCACCATCCCCCATATCATCAATGTTAACGAGAACGATGCTCACCAATACCCGCGCGCTTACTTTGGCATACCTGACCATGCGTTTGTGTTTATCAGTATGTTTGATACCCACAGCATTGCCCAGCGCAAAAATCCGTTTGGATCAATTCTTGCGTTCCAGAAGGCGTTTGCTACCACCGATAACAGCGTGCAATTGCTGATCAAAATCAACAATGCCGATGAAGCCAACCTGAAGGTATTGCGCAGCCTGGTCGGGGACTATCAGAATATTGTGCTACTTGACGCCTACCTGGATCGTGCGCAGATTGATTCGCTGATTAACTGTTGCGACTGCTACGTTTCCCTGCATCATGCCGAAGGGTTCGGGTTAGGACCGGCAGAGGCGATGTCACTGGGCAAGGTGGCACTGCTCACCGCATGGTCCGGCAACATGGAGTACATGCGCAGCAATAATTGTGTGGCCGTTCAGTACAGCCTCAAAACCCTCGGCAAAGACTATGGCCCCTATGAGGCGCATCAGTATTGGGCCGTCCCGGACATTGATCACGCGGCTGCAGAAATGCGCGACCTGTCGCAGAATCCGGCCAGGGTCAGATTGCTCGGTGAGCAGGCACGCAAAACGATTAAGCAGGAGTTCTCTGCAGACGCCGTGGGAGCGCGTATGCGCCAACGTTTGCACAGCATAGAACGCATTATTGGAAAACGACGCCAACCGCAGTAGAGGCAGTATGTTCAAGCGCAGTAGTCCGTCACCCGTGAACCCCGGTTTTTTAAGTGACGAGCAGATCGATTATTTCGAACAGAACGGATACGTGATTGTAGATTTTGGTTTTGACCATGACGAGCTTGATGCCCTGATCAACACCTTGCAACCACTATACGACCCCGAGCACTTGCGGGCGCCCGCGTTTGGTGCACGCATCCAGGACGCATGGCAGTTTGTCAAACCGGTGCACACCCTGGCGACCCACCCCAATGTGCTCTCGGCACTGCAACAGCTGTTTGGCCGGCAGCCGCGGCCGTTTCAGACCCTGAATTTCCCGTTTGGCACCCAGCAGAAAATTCATTCAGACACCATTCACTTCAGTAGCATGCCTGGCGGTTTTATGGCCGGGGTGTGGGTGGCACTGGAAGATATCGACGAAAACAATGGGCCGCTGCGTTACTACCCAGGCTCACATAAACTGCCGCAAATCAGTATGCAGGATGCCGGGCTGGCGCCGGGTTATGAACATTACCCGGCCTATGAAACCTTTATGGAAAACAAGGTCAGTTCGCTGGGCATCCGTCAGTCGTTTGGCCTGATGCCCAAGGGGCATGCCCTGATCTGGCATGCAAATTTATTACACGGTGGGGCCGAGCACAAAGACCATCAACGCAGCAGGCACTCGCAGGTCACACATTACTTCTTCGAAGGGTGTCGTTATTACACGCCCCTGCACAGCACCCCGGAAAAAATTCACTATCGCAAACCTGTGTGGATACGACCGGACAAATGGGTACAACAGTTTCCGGTTACGCCGCAGATGCTGGCGCAAATGCCCTATCTTGCGCGGCATACTCTGCGTCTGAAACGTTGGCTGCAGCGCAATTTGCCTTAATTCCGGCGCCGCAGTTGTCTGAATAACAAACGCTGGCCCCACAGCCCCAGTCGCGGCAATCGCACCACATCACGCACATGTTTTATGTGGTGATCAGGCAATTCATCTGCATAACGCGCCTGAAATGCGGCCGCCTGAGCCGCAGCTTTTTCAAACAAGCGCTGGGCTTCTGGATGTTGTCTGAACTGCAGCAATTTAGAGAACGTTCGGAGACTCAATGCAGCCCTGGAGTGAGCGCGTGCACCCAAGGTATTACTGTCATGCTGCCGATATTCAACCAGTGATTTGTCGATAAACAACAACTGTCCAAAACAACTCGCAACCAGTGACAACCACCAGTCGTGCATCACCGCGTCAGCAGGAACCGGCAAGGCTTTGAGCAACAGCGCCTGATTCATTAACACCGAGCAACCAGTGACCGTGTTACTGACCAACTGTGCAGAAAAACTGGTACGCGCAGGATCAAGCCCCTGATAGACCATCAGCGAGGGCGACATCAATTGCCCTTGTTTACCCACCACATTCAGATCGCTGTGCACCAGCACCGGGACCTGCCCGGACTCTGCTGCTGTCATGATCTGCAAGGTGCAAGTCAATTTATCACCGTGCCAGATATCATCCTGATCAGCCAACGCGACATAGACTTTCTGCGGGCATGACTGCATATACTTCAGCGCCCATTGCATCAGCAGTGAAAAATTACCGCTGGCACCAAGATTACCCAGGGCATCCTCAATCAACAGCATTTTTTCTGAATGTGCGGTCAGATATTTAGCAAGAATGGCTACTGACCTGTCGATAGAACCATCATCACGACAGACCAGCAGGATATTGTCATGGCTTTGAGCGAAGACAGAATCCAGCTGCTCGGCAAGGTAGTGTTCGCCATTAAACACCGGCAGCAATATCAGGATCAGTGGCATGCTGCGTGCTGTCTCACCGGCCGCAGTGTTACCCGAAGGCGGGCAACCCGTGTTTATATCCGCAGAGCTCACGGCATGACCTCTGCATCATCAATGCCGCGTTGAATCTGTTGCCGGTACTCAGCACGCCGGGCAGTGAAGTGTGTCAGCCAGAACGACTTCAGCGCAAAACGCAGCGTGTCGCGGATTTTCCAGTCCAGTGGAGCGTAACTCTGACGGCGCAGGTGCAGGCGATTGCGGGTAGAGAAGTAACTGCGCAGCGGACTGTGCTGCACCATCAACCCACGGCTGACCAGCGGATTGTTACTGCGCTCGCCGATCCGGTGAAACAGCACTGCACGATCGGTTCCATACAAGGCATACCCACGCGCCCGTGCGCGGAAACACCATTCAAGATCGATATTGTCGATGAAATATTCGTCTTTCATCATGCCTGTCACGCTTAAGGCCTGCACACACAAGAGCGTTCCAGAGCTGATCAAAAAGTCGGCCTCATACAGCCCTGGGAAACCGGCAACAGGACAGTCCGAGCGATGTCGCCAACGAAAGCAGCGGAAGGCTGTGCGACGTCCACTCTCTGGATCCTGCAAACGCGGGCCAATGGCCGCGGGCGGTAAGTGGAAACGTGCGCTGTTGTGCAGCGATTGCAAGTCAAGCCAC
>CANHAR010000223.1 GCA_947458495.1 Gammaproteobacteria bacterium
CCGCTGATTAAATCACATGCGCCGCTGGTGTTTGATCTGGTTGACAGCTGGAATCAGCGCTCTGTGGGGGGTTGTGTGTATCACGTGTCGCACCCGGCGGGACGCAATTATGAGACCTTCCCGGTCAACGCCAATGAGGCAGAAGCCCGTCGTATGGCACGTTTCAAGGCAGAAGGGCACACACAAGGTGATATCCGGCATATTCAGCAGGCGCCGGGTCAGGACTATCCGCACACACTGGATCTGCGTAGGGCGGGTATTGGGAGCAGCGGTTTGTGAGGCGATAAGAGCTGATGACAAAAGGCAGACAGGCTGGTAGTCTCCGGCGATGAAGGTATTCGACTGGGATCCGGAGAACAATCTCAAACTCCGCGTTGAACGGGGTATTTCTTTCGAAGAAATTGTCTTTCACCTATTGGCTGGCGATTTGGTTGATGTTGCTGAGCACCCTGATCAGCTTACGTATCCGGGACAGAAGATCTTTAAGATATTGATCGATGGTTATGTTTTTCTGGTTCCGTTTGTTGAGAACGAGACAATGATTTTTTTAAAGACGATTATCCCCAGCGGAAAGGCAACCAAACAATTTTTGTCAGGTGAACCCGTCAGGAACCGGAAAGATCTGAGTGAGAAATAACATGAAAAAAACCAGTGTTCCGGTGATTAATCCGTCATTAGATGCCGAGGAAAATCAAATACTTCAGGCATTTGAGTCAGACGGATTGCGCAGCAGCGGATTAAGTGCTGACGCGCAGTCGAAATACCAGACCTATGCAGAGGCAACGTTCCGTAAAGATGCCCGGATTAACATCCGCTTATCCAGCCGGGATCTGAAAAATTTGCAAAAAAAAGCCTTGGAAGAAGGTATCCCCTATCAGACTCTGATCTCCAGCGTGCTGCATAAGTACGTCGAAGGCCGGTTGCAAGAAAATTAACCCATTTACCGTGACTCGGAAACACCATGCAGCCCGCGGGCCCATCAGAACAGCATAAAGACCTCCTGGGTGACTATCAGCAGAAAACCTCCGGCCGGGGTTCCTCTGACCATGCCGGCGTGTTTGATGAATTACTGGCGCAAGGGCGGCCGCGCGCGCACTGGCAGCATGTGCTTGAGGAGCTGAGCACGTTGGGTGCGGATGTATTGGCGGCACGTAGTGAAGAAGCCCAGAATCTGCTGCATGAAAACGGCGTGACCTTTAACCCCTACGAAGACGATCCGGGTCAGCTGCGCTCCTGGCGACTGGATTGTGTGCCGTGGGTTATCAGCAAACAGGAATGGGCGCAGCTGGAGCAGGGGCTGCAACAACGCAGTCGCTTGCTGGCGCTGTTGCTGGACGACTTGTACGGCGAGCGCAAAGTCATTCATCAAGGTTTGTTGCCGCCGGAGCTGGTGTATACCCACCCCGGCTTTTTGTTCTCAGCGGCCGATACGCCGTCGCAGTTGTCGCGCCCCTTATTGATCTTCCATGGTACCGATGTGATCCGCGATGCCGCCGGTCAATGGCAAGTGTTGGGCGACTGGACACAATCGCCGTCAGGCGTTGGTTATGCGTTGGAAAACCGCATCACGCTGGCGCGGGCGCTGCCGGGTATGTATCGCGACGCGCCGCTGAAACGGTTGGCGGGTTTTCTGCAGGCACAGCATCGGTGTCTGGCGAGTCTGTCGCGGGGTCGCCGTGAGCAGCCCAATATTGTGTTGCTGACACCCGGCCCCGGCAGTCCGGGTTACTTTGAGCATGCCTGGCTTGCCAACTACATGAATTTTGCCTTGGTGGAAGGTGACGATCTGGTGGTACGTGATGGCCAGGTATCCGTGCGCACACTGGGTGGACTGGATCAGGTGGATGTGATCCTGCGGCATATCAATGATCCGTGGTGTGATCCGCTGGAGCTGCGACCGGATTCCTTGTTAGGCGTGCCGGGCTTGTTACAGGCGGCCCGCAATGGCGAGGTGCATATTGCCAATGCGCTGGGTTCCGGAGTGCTTGAGCACCCGGCCTTGGCTGCATTTTTGCCGGCACTGAGCCGACACCTGCTGGGTGAAGAATTAAAATTGCCATGCCGGGAAACTTTCTGGTGCGGTGATGCGGACAACCTGGCCAATATCCGTCAGTCACTGGATGAGTGGATCATCAGGGACATTACCAAACCGGGTAAGGTGTTCCGGGTGGATCAGTTGGGATTGGACGCCGCCCAGCAGCTGCGTTATGACCTGAACGCACGGCCACATCTGTTTACTGCGCAGAAATCCTTGCAGACTTCGGTAACCCCGGGATTTAACCCGCTGACCCGGCAGATTGAGCGTCAGAGCACCACCTTGCGTTTTTTCAGTCAGGTAGAGCCCGATGATATCCATCTTGCAATAGCTGATCAGCGCTACCGCGTTATGCCCGGCGGGCTGGCGTGGGTAGGTGATCCGGGTTCTGCGCTGTCTAAAAGCCGCGTTGTCAAAGATATCTGGGTGCTGGCAGATTCGCCGCAGCCGCATATCAGTATGCTGCGCCAGGCGCATGGCCCGATCCTGGTAACCCGCGATGGTAAAGATCTGCCATGCCGGGTAGCAGAAAGTCTGTTCTGGTTGGGCCGCTATGGTGAGCGATTGGACATCCGCTCGCGGCTGTTGCGTGAGTCGCTGGCAAAGTTGCTGCAGGAAGAACCGCAGCTGGGCAGTACCACGCTGTTGCCGGATTTAATGACAGCATTGGGGGTGGCTCCCAATGCGGACGAGTTGCCGGCGTTGTTAGCGGCGATCAGTCCCAATCAGCGGTTCTCGCGTGAATACATTCTGGCGCGCGACAGAATGTTGGGTTTGTTGTCGGATGATGACGCGTTTGGTTTGCCGGGTGTGTTCCAGAATTTTGTGCGTAACAGTCGCGCTGTGCGCGATCATCTGGGAGATGACAGCTGGCGGTCCATCAACAACCTGCGTCAGCGTTGTAATGCGCTGTCGCGTGCCAAAGGAATTGTTGCTGGCCAGCGGGCACTGGAATCCGTGGTGATCGATCTGGCGGCGTTTTTTGGCTTGTGTAATGAAACCATGCCACACCATTACGGCTGGCGCTTTCTGGATATCGGACGGTTTATCGAGCGCCTGTTGGGCACGCTGGAGCTACTGAAGCTGGCGCTGCTGACAGCCAAGCAGCCAGGCATCCCGCTGTGGGAAGTGGTGCTGGCGACCACGGATAACTTCACCGTTTACCGGCGTCGTTTCCGCTCGCAGCTGCACCCCTCGGCGATCCTGGATTTGTTGTTGTTTGATGAGACCAATCCGCGCTCCATCGGCTATATGTTCAAACGTCTGCAGCGGCAGGTCTCACGCCTGCCAAGCAATGGCAGTTCTTCGTACCGCAATCTGGAAAACCGTCTGATTATTCAGGCCACCAGCGCTCTGCATCTGGTGGATATCAATATGCTGGCCGATCTTGAGCATTCCGAGACGGCGCGCGAGGCATTAAATACCTTGCTTGATGAACTGATTGCGCCGATGGCGGCGTTGTCCAATGCCATTTCTCATAGCCATTTCAGTCACGTTGAGGCGCCCCGTCAGCTGGTTACCATGAGTATCAGCCCGGGTCTGGACACGCCGGTGACTGAGCAACTGCGTACCGAGCAGAATCAGCTGTCGGGCCGGAGGGCAGGCCGATGATTTACCGTATCCGCCACCTGACCCGCTATGACTACAGTGGCCCGGCTACCCTCAGCCATAACGAGTCGCGCATGTTGCCGCGTGAATTACCCTGGCAGCAGTGTCTGAGCAGCGCATTCAGTATCACGCCGGTGCCGGTGCGCCTGCGTGAGCGCATCGACTTTTTTGGTAATCGTGTTGCGTATTTTTCGACGGAAACCGTGCACAGCAGTCTTCAGGTGGTGGTCAGCAGCGAGGTGCAGACGCGGGCACGGCCTGCCCAGGATATTTTTTCCACCATTCGCTGGGAAGATGCTATCGCTGATGTGGCCGGCGCATTAACGAGCGGTAACCGCGACAGCATTGATGCGCGGCTATTTATGCTGGAGTCGCCCTACATTCGCCATCAGCAGGCGCTGGCGCGTTATGCCGAAGGCTGTTTTGGCGTTGGCCGCGACTTGCGAGATGCCTTGATGTGCCTGAACCAGCGCATCTTTGATGAGTTTGTCTATGACGCTGAAGTCACCACCACGGCCACGCCGGTGCTGGATGTGCTGGCCAGCAAACGCGGTGTGTGTCAGGACTTTGCCCACCTGATGATTGGTTGTATCCGCGCGCTGGGTCTGCCGGCACGTTATGTCAGTGGCTACATGGAAACCCTGCCGGCGCCGGGTCAGGAAAAGCTGCTGGGTGCTGATGCAACACACGCCTGGGTTGCCGCCTTTATTCCGGGCTGGGGATGGCTGGAGCTGGATCCAACCAACGGTTGTTTGCCGGACGAGCGTTACATCGTGCTGGGGTGGGGCAGGGACTACGCCGATGTGACCCCGCTTAAAGGTGTCATGACAGGGGGCGGCGACCATGAACTGACCGTTGAAGTGGATGTGGTTGCGCTCAACTAGCCGCTGACATCCGCTAGCGATCTGAATTTTGGCAAGTGATCACTGCTCAACGGTATAGGTCAGATC
>CANHAR010000224.1 GCA_947458495.1 Gammaproteobacteria bacterium
ACGGCGAGGGATTCAGATAGCGTAGCGCGCGGTAGGCATGAATCGGATCACCATCAAACGGCACTGACATGCGCTGCGCCAGCACGACCTGCATGACGTCACCGGCCAGAATATAATTTTTGATACTGTTCACCGCTTTTTCATACGGCGCCTGCTGAAAGCTGGAGACAAAATCCTGCTCCGCACTGATGGTATCCGCACGTGTTTTAGCGATGGGTCGTTGAAAGGGTTGCATCAGCGCAGACTCAATGTCATCGAGCCTTGCGTGTGCTTTATACAAGGCACCTTTTTGTGAGGGGTCCGCGTGGCACACAATCGAAATAGTGCCGCGCAGGTTGTCAAATACCACAACTTCTTCTGACACCAACAACAGAATTTCCGGTGTGCCTATTTCATCATCACCGGGCGCCTGTCCCAGCGACGGCTCCACATAGCGCACGGTGTCGTAACTGAAATAACCAACAAGTCCGCCACTGAATTTAGGCACTGCGGACAGCTCAGCAACCTTGAATCGATTTTTGTAGGCTTCCACAAAAACAAACGGATCATCCATGTTGTGCTGTTCAATTACCGCACCTTCATGCTCAACCCGCACATCGTTGGCACTGACACGCACCACTGTTTTACAGGGCAGGCCGATGATCGAAAACCGTCCCCACTTTTCGCCGCCCTGCACTGACTCGAACAGATAGGTGTATTCACCGCCTGCCAACTTGAGATAGGTACTGAGCGGCGTTTCAAAATCCGCCAGCACTTCACGGACAACGGGCACGCGGTTAAAACCGGCAGCGGCCAGCGCATCAAAGTCCTGTTGTTGCAGTCGGGTTGCCACAGCGGCGGAGGGAAATTGCGAGCGCGTCATTGATGAGGTTTCCTTTTACACTGCCACTGTGTTGGCCAGCCGCTGGCGCATGGTGCTGATAGTTTTTTCGTAGGATTCGCTGTTAAAAATGGCTGACCCCGCCACAAACATATCCGCGCCCGCATGGGCAATTTCTGCAATGTTATCGGTGGTCACACCACCATCGATTTCCAGTCGGATGTTAAAGCCGCTGCCATCTATCAGCCGGCGCGCCTGTTGCAATTTTTTAAGTGCCATCGGAATAAACTTCTGGCCGCCAAATCCGGGGTTCACTGACATGATCAGAACAAGATCAATTTTGTCCATCAGGTAATCGAGGCACTCCAGGCTGGTGGCCGGATTAAACACCAGGCCGGCTTTACATCCCGCATCACGGATCAACTGCAACGAGCGATCAACATGCTGAGACGCTTCGGGGTGAAAACTGATGATGCTGGCGCCGGCTTTGGCAAAGTCGCTGATCATCTGATCCACCGGCTGCACCATCAGATGCACATCAATCGGTGCTTTGATACCGTAGCTTCGCAACGCTTTGCACACCATTGGACCAATGGTCAGATTGGGGACGTAATGGTTGTCCATCACATCAAAGTGCACCACATCCGCGCCTGCGGCCAACACGGCATCCACCTCGTCGCCCAGGCGCGCAAAGTCGGCAGAGAGTATAGATGGGGCTATCAGGAAATCCTTTGTCAGAAAATCTTTTGTCAGAATGTCTGTCATTACAAAGTCGCCGGCTACGGGTTAAGAAGGCGGCATTCTAACGCCTTCAGCCGTTCGGGTGAACCGATATCCTGCCAGTCGCCGGCGAAGTACTCACCGCTGACCTGTTGTCGCGTCATTGCCTGGCGCAAGACCGGCGACAGTGGCAGTCGCTGTACCGTCAGCCCGGAGAACAACAGCGGATGCAACACGCTGATACCACTGAAGGTTAATCTGGGCTCTCCCTGATCCGACACCCAACCGCTGTTGTCCAGATAAAAATCCCCTTGTGGATGATGCATAGCGTTAGGCACCAACACCAGATGGGCCAGCGAGTGAGTCGCCTCCAGACGCGCTGCCGCAGCGTTCAGCCGGGTAAAGTCATAATCCGTCCACACATCCCCGTTAACTACCACAAACACCTCCGTCCCCAACAGCGGGAGCGCGTTGATGATGCCGCCGGCAGTTTCCAGCAACTCGGTTTCGGGTGAATACTGAATGTGAACACCAAAGCGTGCGCCATCACCAAGGGCGGCCGGAATCTGTTCCCCCAGATGATGCAGATTAATCACCAGATCACGGATGCCGGCGCTGGCCAGTTTCAGAATCTGCCATTCAATCAGACTATGGTTACCAGCGCGCAGCAGCGGTTTCGGAGTGGACTCTGTCAGCGGCAACATGCGTTTGCCATGACCAGCGGCCAGAATCATCGCCTTCATAAGTAGTCCGTTTCAAGCTGAGAAGAAATGTCTGATGCTGACACAAGAGGTCCGGAAGCCGTCAGCACGCCGTACATATCAATCATCGGGCCACGGCGGAACCAGCGGATAAATGCATTTAATTCAGGATGACGCTCACCCACGGTCAGCACGTAGTCCATCACCACCGGCAGGTCCAGCAGGTAGCGAGGTTTGTTATCACGCAGTGCCAGCCGACAAAAAATACCCAGCACCTTGATGTGTCGCTGCAGACCCATCAGGTCAAAATCGCGCTGAAAGGTCTCAAACGCCAGTGTTGCCGGCACAATGCCGCGTGCTCTGGCTTCATCAAAGTACTGACGCAGCCAGCGGCTGACATCACTGGCTGGCCACACGATGTAACAGTCGCGCAGCAATGACACCAGATCGTAAGTAACCGGACCGATCACGGCATCCTGAAAATCGATGATGCCCGGCGGCAAATGCTCTGGATGCGAGCCGTCAGGCTGTTGCCGCACCATCAGATTGCGGGAGTGATAATCACGGTGCACTCGCACCTGTGTCTGCTTCAACGCGGCCTGTTCCAGAAAATGCCAGGTATCAGCCAGCAGTTTTTTCTCACTGTCATTCAGTTCAATGCCCAGCATACGGCCACAAAACCACTCATCGAACAGGCTGAGCTCCGTGTGCAAACGCGTCTGATCATACGGTGGCAAACGCGACGGGCTGGTATCAGACTGCAGCATCAGCAGAGCGTGGATGGCCTGTGTGTACAACACATCAACCCGCTGCATATCACCGTCTTCGCCGTCGTCGTTGCCCTGCGCCGCCTGCAGACACGGCAGATACAACTGATCACCAAAATCCTCAAGCAGCATAAAACCCTGTTCAACATCATGCGCCAGCACCCGCGGCGTGCGCAGACCTGCTGCAGCAAACTCGGCGGCAGTCAGCAAAAATGCCGGATTATTTTCACGCGCCGGCGGCGCATCCACTAGCATCAGGCTGTTTTTTACGACATCAAGACCTGGCAGCGGCAAGTCAGTCAGCGCCCGATAACGGAAATAACGTCTGAAGCTGGCATCACCTCCCAGCGGCTCGGCCATGACTGGCCCTGGGTCAGCACCCAACAACGGTGTCAGTACCTGACGCGCCCACAGCTGCACCTGTTGATGGCGACTATCGATGTATTCACCTGAATCACCATCGGAAAAATGTGGCTGTTGGGTCATCGTCGAATCTGCTCCTCCGTTACTTTGCTTTCTAATGAAAGGTTGATGAATTATCATGCCTGCGCTGACCAACATCGCCGGACTCTAAGGGTTACAGGCAATTCGCTACAGCAATTGAACTACACCATTCTCTATTGCCGACTGGATCGCCCGCAACCATGTCTGACAGAAAATCAAAAGCCAGCCGTTTGTCGACAGGATGGATGTTGCCTGTGCTGGTACTGTCCGGACTTAACGGCGCAGTCAATGCGCAGGATCAGGCTGCAACACAGACGGCAACACAGACTGCAACAAAAAGTGCATCCGGCATCCTTCAGGACTGGGCAACCCGCGAGAACATGACCGCCGAGCAGGCGGCCAAAGTTAATCCGGCCTGCTGCGGCATGTTTGTTGAACCTGCTCTGTCAGGTGACAATGCCACCCTGGATCCTGACAGCGCACCCACCGAAATCGAAACCTCTACGCGAGTCAGTCAACCAGAGCCCGGCCAGGTGTATGTCGAAGGCGATGTCAGCGTCCGCCAGGGGTATCGCACCCTGTTGGCCAGTGATGGCCTGCATCTGGACGAGGAAACCAATATTCTCACGCTGCAAGGCGATGTGGTGTTCCGGGAACCTGGTTTCCTGGTGACCGGCGAGGGCGCTTTGCTTGATCAGAACGCCGGCGACAACACCATCAGCCAAGCGTCTTATGTGATTCATAACACCCAGATCCATGGCACCGCGGCGCGTCTGAGCTACAACAGCGACAGCGGCATGATGACCATGGAGAACGGCGCATTCAGCCGCTGTGAACCGATGGATCCGTTCTGGATGGTTCAGGCCAGCAACCTGATGCTGGACAACGCCAATGGCGTTGGATATGCACGCGAACTGACGCTGCGCCTGCGCGATGTACCGGTTTTTTATTACCCCTACACACTGCAGTTTCCGATTGGTGACCAGCGGGTATCGGGCATACTGCCGCCCAGTATCAGCAACAGCCGTGACAATGGCATTGATATCGCCGT
>CANHAR010000225.1 GCA_947458495.1 Gammaproteobacteria bacterium
GCCGGTGAGGTATTGGTGGTGGCACTGGCCACGGTGATGCGCGTCAGTGTGTTCCAGGCCTTGCACTCCGTGCATTGTCCCTGCCACTTGCTGAACTCAGCACCGCAGTCCTCACACACAAAGGCTGTTTTTGCTTTAGCCATCAGACTATAAACCTTACGCGAGAAGTCACCTGACAGAACAGCTCATAAGCAATAGTGCCCGCATAACGCGCGATACGATCCGCTGGCAATTCACTGCCCCACGACTGACCCCACAACAACACTTCGTCACCGGGGCTGGCCGGAATACCGCGCAGATCCACCGTTAACATATCCATAGACACCCTGCCCGCCAGCGGCGCTTCCCAGACTTCTCCGTGGGCATAGATCAACACAGGCGTACCACTGGGCGCGTGGCGCGGATAACCGTCACCATAACCGATGCCGATAACGCCAATCGGTGTGTCCTGATCACAGTGATAGGTCGCGCCATAACCCACCGTGTCGCCGGCTTTTACGTGATTGATGGTCAGCAACCGGGACTTCAAACTCATCACCGGCTTTAATTGGTAGTAGCTGCCGTCAGTGTCTGCCATGGGCGATGCCCCGTACAACATGATGCCCGGGCGCACGATGTCATGATGCGCCTGCGGCCAGGACACAATGCCGGCTGAGGCCGATAAACTGCGTGAGCAATGCTCTGCATCGGGCAAGCTGTTAATGAGTTCTGCAAACGCAGTTTGCTGCTGATGTGCCAGTACATGTTCAGGCTCATCGGCGGTGGCAAAATGCGACATCAGCACCCGCTCACCCGGCAGCTTCAAAGATTGCAGCCAACGCCAGATGTCATGCAGCTCTTCTGCCGGCAATCCCAGACGGTTCATTCCGGTGTTGATTTTTAACCAGATATTGAGGGTTGGCGATACTGCGCCAGCCAATGATTTAAGCCAGTTCTTTAACAGCTCCGCCTGATAGCGCGAATGCAGCACCCAGTGAAAACCACCCTGCACCAGCAAGGTCAGTTCTTCCAGCGTGAGCGGCCCGCGCATCACCAGAATAGCCTCGGTACTCGCTGTGTGACGCAGTGTCAGCGCCTCATGCAGCGTGGCTACGGCAAACAGATCATTGCCGTGCAGCACCGGCTGCAGCGCCTTGGCCACCGTATGCACACCGTGTCCGTAAGCGTTGGCCTTGATCACGGCGCACACGCGTCGCCCAGGCGCACTGATACGTGCGCGCTCAAGGTTATGGCGCAGGGCCTCAACATCAATGTGTGCCCAGCTGTGCGAATCAGGCATAACTGTCGTCGTAGTCTGGCAAGGCCAGATTATCAAAACGGGTGAACTGCCCCATAAAGCCCAGCTTCACCGTGCCAATAGGGCCATTTCGTTGTTTGCCGATAATGATCTCGGCGATGCCTTTGTCTTGAGTGTCCTGGTTGTACACCTCATCACGGTACACAAACGCGATGATGTCGGCGTCCTGCTCGATGGCGCCCGATTCACGCAGGTCTGACATCACCGGCCGCTTGTTCGGACGCTGTTCAAGACTACGGTTCAATTGTGACAACGCAATCACCGGGCAGGAGAATTCACGTGCCAGGGTTTTTAACGAGCGCGAGATTTCAGATATTTCGCCAACGCGGTTATCGCCGTAACCTTTTATCTGCATCAGCTGCAGGTAATCCACCACCACCAGCGCCAAGCCGCCGTGCTCGCGCACCACGCGCCGCGCACGCGCGCGCATCTCGGTGGGTGTCAGGCCCACGCTGTCATCAATCAACAACGGGCGATCCTTGAGCTTGGCAATCGCCGCGGTCAGCTTAGGCCAGTCCTCGTCTTCCAGCTGACCGTTACGCAGGCGCGATTGGTCAATTCTGCCAATGGAACTGAGCATACGGAAAATCAGGCTCTCGGCGGGCATTTCAAGGCTGAACACCAACACCGGTTTGTCTTGAGTCATGACCGCGTGCTCGGCCAGATTCATGGCAAAGCTGGTTTTGCCCATGGAAGGACGTCCCGCCACAATAATAAGATCGGATTTCTGCAAACCGGAGGTCTTGCGGTCCAGATCCTTGTAACCCGTGGACAGCCCGGTAATAGCACCCTTGGACTTGATGAGGATATCGATCTTCTCCACCACCTTGGTCAACAACGGGTTAACCGGTTGTGGGCCGCCATCGCGCGCGCGGCTGTCGGCTATCTGGAAGACTTTCTGCTCGGCAAAATCCAGCACGTCAGCGGCTTCGCGACCGGCAGGATTAAAGGCATTGTCGGCGATTTCATTGGAGACACTGATCAACGTGCGCAGCGTGGCGCGCTCGCGGATGATGCGCGCATACGCGCTGATGTTGGCGGTACCGCGGGCGTGACTGGCGAGATCTGACAGGTATTCAATGCCACCGGCATCCTGCACCTGATTCAGACTGTCCAGCGCTTCAACCAAGGTCACTACATCGATGGGTTTACTGGCTTCGGCATGCCGCTGCATGACATCAAAAATCAGTTGATGCTCATGTCGATAAAAATCCACAGCCTGCAGCACTTCGGCAACATTGTCCCAGGCAGTATTGTCGAGCATCAGTCCGCCCAACACGGCCTGTTCGGCTTCAACAGAATGCGGCGGCACTTTTAGGCCGGCGCCCAAGGCATGGGCGGCACTTAATGGCGTCTGCCGGGATGGACGATCAAACGAGGCAGCGGGTTCCCTGAGCTCTGTTGTTGTGCGTTCTGACATTGTGCTCCCCAAAAACCCAGGCAAAAAAAAGCACCACGACCCAAAGGGTGGCGGTGCCTTATTCTCCCACTAAGCGGCGATGACAAACAACCTGCAACCTCAGTTGCCAGCGTGTTGAATCACCGCCTACGGTGGTGCTGTTTGTCAAATGCGATTAAGCAGGAACAACCGCAACAGTGACCACGGCTTCTACTTCAAAGCCGAGGTCGATTGACACCAGCCATTCACCTACTTCACGGATGGCACCGTTTGGCAGACGAACTTCGGCTTTAGTGATTTCCTGACCGGCTGCGGTCACCGCATCAGCGATATCCCGTGTGCCAACAGAACCGAACAGTTTGCCTTCATCGCCCGCGTTGACGGAGATAGCAACACGCAGGTCTTTCAGCTTGTCAGCTCGCGCCTGAGCCTTGCCCACGTTAGCGTTGTGAGCCGCCAGTAATTCAGCACGACGGGTTTCAAAGTCAGCCAGATTGTTTTTTGTTGCCGGCACGGCTTTGCCAGTGGGGAACAAAAAGTTACGTGCATAACCCGGACGAACAGACGCGGTGTCACCAACACTGCCCAAACGGCCTACTTTTTCCAGCAGAATTACGTTCATGATATTTTCCTCAATAAAATCCTGATTCATGATCAGGCGCCTGTCGGGCCTCAGCTTGTTGGACCTGCGGCTGCTTTTATGCGACCACGAAAGTCATACCAGCTGTCAATAAGCGCGGCCACTGCTAACAGTTGCGCCAACGGCGGATTCAGCATCAGCATATAAAACGCCACAAGCCAAAGCCGCGATAGTTTTTTCAAGCCTACTAACCCATGCACCAATGCCAGTCCGGCAAAAAACAAGGGCATCAAAAAATACATTATCCAGCCTGTCAGCACGGTTACCCCGGCGCTTGCCGCCAGAAACAGTACCATCAGTAACAAAGCAACCGACGACTGCAACCTGATCTGGTGGAACTCCTGCTGAAAACCACCCGGGTTAAACAGCACGGCATGCCACCAACGCGCCAGCAGGATCAGACAGATGCTCATAAACATGTGCATCAGACCAAACAAGCTGATCAGCGCACTACGCATCAATTCCGGCGCAATCTCTGGCTGGTCCGGTAACGCACCAGCAGCCATAAAGGCTTCAACCTGCTGCTGCAACAACACCAGAAAATCCGGCCTCAGTCGCAGCGCCATCTCTGCGCCCACCCCGACCAAAATGCCCGCCAGCAAGGTGTATTGCCAGGAAGCACTCTGCCGCAGTACCGATGCCAGGCCCAACACGCCAAGCATAAGCACCAGCGGGGTGATGTCACCCATCATCGCCCACCCAAACAACGGCAAGGCGCCCCAGGCTGCCACCAGCAAGGTCTCTCTCGGACCGTGCCTCAGTAAAACCAGTCCCATCAATGCCGGGACAAGCATGTTAACCAGAGGAATCAGGCCGCACACAAATACCGTGGTAATCGCCTGACGGCGGCCGCGCATCGCATAGTGTGCTAAACCTTGCATACAACTTCCTCACCAGGTTGGCGCGCTGCGCCCATGCCAGCAAGAACGCAACAGCTTAAACGTTATGGCTGTCAGTATACGGAATCAACGACAAGTGACGGGCGCGTTTTACGGCGACAGCCAGTTGACGCTGGTAACGTGCCTTGGTTCCGGTGATGCGGCTTGGAACAATTTTGCCGGTCTCGGAAATATAAGCTTTCAGCGTTTCAATATCTTTGTAATCGATCTGTATGGTGCCTTCTGCAGTAAATTTGCAGAA
>CANHAR010000226.1 GCA_947458495.1 Gammaproteobacteria bacterium
ATTCAAGTCAGTTGCCGCTGGCACAAGGCGTCAAGTTTGATTTCTGACGCAGGTTTTATTGCAGGAGAGCAAGACATGTCAGTGCAACAAAAGGGTTTTAACAAGATCGCTGTATTGGGACTTGGCAAAGTGGGACATCTGGCAGCCGAATTGCTGCAAGACAGTGGATTTGAGGTAACCGGCATCGACAATCGGGCCATTGATGCGCCGTTTGCCACGCAGGTGGCAGATCTGACCAATATTGGTGGACTCAGCGATCTGTTAAAAAATCAGCACGCGGTTTTATCCTGCCTGCCCTACCATCTGAACAAAGCAGTCAGTAGTGCCGCGCATGAACTTGGCCTGCATTATTTTGATCTGACTGAAGATGTACCCACAACAAAACACATCCGCCAACTGGCTGACACGTCAAAAGGCATCATGGCGCCGCAGTGTGGTCTGGCCCCTGGTTTTGTCGGTATTGTGGCGGCGGATCTGGCTAACCAGTTTCACAAAGTACGTTCCATCCGCTTACGTGTGGGCGCGCTGCCGCAGAACCCTACTGGTCTGCTTGGTTACGCCTTTAACTGGTCACCTGAAGGTGTGGTAAATGAATACCTCAACGACTGTGAAGTGATTGAGGAAGGCGTTTTAAAATCAGTCTCTGCCATGGAATGGATTGAGCAGATCTACATCGACGGCATGCAGCTGGAAGCTTTCACCACCTCTGGCGGCTTGGGCACCATGTGTGAAACTTACCTGGGCATCATCGACAACCTGGATTACAAAACCATGCGTTATCCGGGCCACGTCAAACTGATGAACTTCTTTTTCCACGAACTGTTGATGCGTGAAAACCGCGCGGAAGCCGGACGCATCCTCACCAACGCCAAACCACCGGTGGATGAAGACGTTGTGTACGTGCATGTGGCCGCCGAAGGTCAGACCGACAGTGGCCTGCGCAGAAAGGAATTTGTGCGTGCTTATTACCCGCTGACCATCAACGGTACATCACGCACCGCCATCGCCTGGACAACATCGGCGTCGGTAGTGTCGGTGATTGAAATGGTCAGAGACGGCGCACTGCCAAATACGGGTTTCCTGAAACAAGAGTCCATCCCCTTGGCCGCCTATCTGGCAACAAGAACCGGCAATTTTTTCAAACCCGGTCAATAGTGCGCAGCAGATCGCGGCCCTTATTCAGAAATTCTGAATAACTCATCTGCGGCCTGCAGCACTTTTGCCCTGACAGGCGCAGGCAGGTCGGTGCGTTGTTGCAGAAACTGCCTGACGGTCTGTGCAGCTTCAACGGAACTGTGGCCATCCAGCGTGGCATTGAGCCAGCGCAGCGGGAAAAATATATCCCCGGTGCGTTGAATGTCTTCGGTCAGCAGCAAAGCTTCATCCAATGCGTCAAGTGAGGACTGCGCCCGCAATGGGTGATTCAGTGCACGCTGCGCATCCAGCACCCACGATTCCACTCGCCGGTTACTGAGCTGCGCAAACGAGTCAAACAGTGCACGGCGCTGCGCCGCATCCGCACTGAAGGCCGGGCGCACAAAATAAAAGCGCGCCAGACGGTCGGGGTTGGTGATGCGGGTCTGTTGCTCGTCCAGAATCGCCTGCGCCTGCGGTACTTCACGCAGCGCCAACGCTTCGGCCAAGGCAATATACTGCTGCTCCTGTAACGGAAGTCCTTGCGGTGTTTCAGTCATCCGCCAGATATTTTCCAGCCTGATCACACCGGGAGCTGACAGGGTGACATCCACAATCGCGTTAAACCATGCCCCTTTCTGCCCGGCACTGGGTGCGGCTTCCAGGCCTTGCCACAACATGGTCTCAAGGCTTTCCGCGCGCGCCAGGCGCTCCTCTGCTGTGAGCATCCGCCAGAACGAGTTACGCAGCAAACCCAGCATCTGTTGTGTCAACAGCTCATCGGTTTCAGTGGCCAGGGCAAGGCTGAGGGCATCAAAAAACGCATGGGCTTCCAGACGCCTTTCCAGCACCTCTTCCCACAGATTCTGCCAACTGACCGAACGATGTAAGGGATCCTCAAACGTCGCGGCCACCGTCAGTAATTGCAGGCGGCCGTTATCATCCAGCTCGAAGCGACCGTAGCTGACGCCGTCACTGCCGGCCATTATAAAATCCGGCTCGCGCAGTTCCGGCAGCGGCAACACCGCAGAATCCCCCTGCAACTCGACAAATTGTTCAACAACCGCATTGCGGTAAATCAACAGTACACTGACGCGCTGCTGCCAACGCAGTCCACGGGCACTGTTGTCGTCCAGCTGAGTAAGCTCAATGCCATCACCGGTCCAGCGCGCCGTGATGCGCGGCCGCCCGGGCTCATCCACCCAGGCCTGACTCCAGCGCAGCAGGTCCTGATCACTGAGCTCATCCAGAATACTGATCAGATCCGTCCAGCTGGCATTGGCAAACTGATAATCCTGCAGGTACTGGCGCAATCCTTCCTGCAGTGCAGCTTCACCGATCAATTGCTCCAGTTGCTGCATCACCACCGGGGCCTTCTGATAAATGATCGCGCCATACAAGGAGCCGGCATCACGTAAGTTGTCCAGTGGCTGACGAATCGGATTGGCGCCGGCGGTGCGGTCAACGCCATAGGCTGTGGGATGGTGCGCCTGAAAAAACCGCAGCGGCATGTTCAGGTCAGGAAACGCAGGTCCGGCAATTTTGGCGGCCAGAAAATTGGCAAAAACTTCCTTCATCCACACATCATCAAACCAGCGCATGGTGACCAGATCACCAAACCACATATGCGCGGTTTCGTGGGCAATTAAACTGGCGCGCCCCAATTCCTGAGTACGCGACGCTGATGGGTCAAGAAACAGTGTTTCCGCGCGGTACCAGATAGCGCCGGGGTGCTCCATGCCACCAAACTGAAAGGCAGGCACCGCAAAAAAATCGAACTTCCCAAACGGGTAGGCAATGCCGGTGTAGTCTTCGAGCCAGGTTAGCGAGGTGGCATGCAGATCAAAAATGGTATCCAGGTTGCGGGCAAGTTTGTCCGGATCGGTTTCGCGGTGATAAAGGGTAAATGTGCGGCCATTGCGTTCCGCGCTGGCGGTCTGCAGATCTCCGGCCGCAAAGGCAAACAGATAACTGCTGATGGGCAGGGTCTGCTCGAACATCAACCGATGCCGGGCGGCATCATTGGCAACCGGTGCGCGGGTGAGCATGGCGCCATTGGCCAGCGCCTGCCATTGTGCGGGAATGGTCAGCGTCAGCTCATAACGTGCCTTGATATCGGGTTGCTCAAACACCGGAAAAGCCGTCGACGCACGGTCCGGCACAAACAACGCATACATAAAATCCTGCTGCCGGTTAAGCGCAGTGTCGGTGCTCTGAAAACTCACCGACACATATTGTTCACCGGGCTGCAACTCGGAGGCCGCGATCACAATATGATCGGTGATCACTTCATGCGGCACAGCGCGGCCATTCAGGCGCACATGTGTCACATTTTGTGCGGGTGCACGAAAATCCAACACAATTGGCAGACTCATGTCGGTCTGGGTAAAGCGGATATCTACCTCGCCGCGCACCGGATCGCTGGCGTTCAGCGGTATATCAAAATGCAGTGTGTACAGAACATCGCTGATGGCGGCGGCTCGTAATTGTGCCAGAGACTGCGCAACTCCCGGCGCAAGTACATCGGCGGTGGTAAACAGGCCGATGGGATCAGCGATCTGAGGGCTGTCCGGCAACGAACTGTCTGAAGTTATTTCCTGCCCCTCTGTTGTTTCAGGCGGCGGCTCGCTGCATCCAATCAGCGTTATTACCAACAATAAAAGACACAGCCGCTGCCAGAATTTTTGAGTCACCACAATTTGTCCTGTTCACTTAAGTAATCACCGCTGTCAGTATACGTGTCTGCGCTGAATTCACTAACAGACAGTTGAACGCGCGTAACAGATTTTTCAGGGAAAACAGCATATGGCGGGCAGTACAGTCAGAACACGCCGGTGGAGCGGCGGACCGGGCGCTGTGGTCGCGGCAGCGTTTATCGGACCAGGCACGGTCACCGTATGCACACTGGCCGGCGTGCAGTTTGGTTTTGCATTGCTGTGGGCCATGCTGCTGTCGACGGTGGCCACGGTGATTCTGCAGGATATGTCGGCGCGTATCGGCATTGTGACCGGTCGCGGACTTGGTGAGGTCATCCGCGCACAACTCACCCGCCCGCTACCCAGATTTCTGGTGCTGGGCCTGATCATGTTTGCCATTGTTGCCGGCAATGCAGCCTACGAAGCCGGCAATATCAGCGGAGCCCGTCTGGGACTGGAGACACTGTTGACCAATAACCGGCCAGAATTTGCACCGCTGTTGAGTGTGCTTGTTGGCGCTATGGCTTTCGGTTTGTTGTATCAGGGCAGTTACCGCGTTCTGGAACGGGTGATGGTCAGTCTTGTGGTGCTGATGAGTCTGGCATTTTTGTTGACTGCGGTGCTGACACGGCCTGACATC
>CANHAR010000227.1 GCA_947458495.1 Gammaproteobacteria bacterium
AACGCAACAATCTCCTGATTGACCAATCCGCCAAGTACCATTTCAACAACGTCCATGGTCTGGCTGTCGGTCACACGCTGACCGTCGATAAACTCAGATTTGATATTCAATTTCTCCAGCAGCGAGCCGATCTGTGGACCTCCGCCATGCACAACAACCGGATTCATGCCAACCAGTTTCATCATTACAATGTCGCGTGCAAAACTGTTCTTCAGCATTTCGTCGGTCATGGCATTGCCGCCATATTTAACAACGATAGTACAACCGGTGAATTTTTGAATGTAAGGCAATGCCTCGGTAAGAACATTGGCAATATTTTTGGCAGCAGCTAAATCAAGGGGCATAGGGCTATCCGGGATATCAGTGAGATGAAGGTCAATACAAAGGATGTCATCAGCGGCGCAGAGTATATAACGACTGCATGCAAATCAAAAACGCAAGACTTAGCAGGCGAAATCCAGAGTCGGATCAACTTGTTGCAACAAGCGACGGAACGCGTCCTGAATGCGCAGCATAGACTGCCGGCTGACAGCCTCAAAACGTAGCAGTAACGCTGGTGTTGTATTGGATGCGCGAATAAGCCCCCAGCCGTCCTTAAAGTCTGCGCGGATACCATCAAGGCAATTAACGGTCGCCAGCGGGAAATCAGCCAGTCGCACCAGTCGCTCCATCAGCTCAAACTTTTGTTCTTCACTAACCTCGATGCGTAACTCTGGTGTGACGATGCTTCCCGGTAGGGATTGCAGCAACTGCTCAGAGCTAAGGTTGCTGTTTGCCAGAATCTCTAGAAATCGTGCTGCCACATAAAGCCCGTCATCGTAGCCAAACCAGCGATCCTTGATAAAAATATGTGCGGAAAACTCGCCCCCCAGGACTGCGTCACAGTCGCGCATCTGCTGCTTCATAAACGAGTGACCACTACGGCTCATCACAGCGTTGCCGCCGCTGGCCGCTATTTCACCTGCCAGCAAATTGCTGCATTTGACGTCAAACACGACGTTGGGTTGTTGATAGCGTGGCACGATGTCACGTACAAACAGCATCATCAGGCGGTCAGTATCGATCACGCGGCCAGTATTGGTAACCATCACCACCCGATCTCCGTCGCCATCAAGACCAATACCGAGGTCGGCATGTCGGGCTTTTACGGTGCTGATCAGAGATAACAGGTTTTTATGTACCGTTGGATCAGGATGGTGATTGGGGAAATGACCATCAACATCGCAGAACAGCGCCTCTACCTCACATCCCAGTGCCGCAAACAAGTCTGGAGCGATGATGCCTGGCACAGCGTTGCCACAGTCCACCACCACGCTGAGGCGTTTGTGAAGATTGATATCACCACAAATTCTTGCCAGATAGGCAGGTTTAATGTCGAGCATCGAGACCGTGCCCCGCCGTTGCCGGACAGGCACGCCCGGTTCCGCATCCAGCAAAGTAATTGCCTGCGTGCGAAGGTCCTGAATTTCCTCCGGTGTGAGGCAGTGGCGATGCCTGACAATTTTTATGCCGTTGTAATCGGCTGGATTGTGGCTGGCCGTCAGCATCACACCAAATTCGATGCTCGTGGTATGTGTCGCAAAATAGAGAAGAGGTGTTGGCGCGAGGCCAAGATCAACAACATTGCATCCTTCGCTGACAATGCCATCTTTTAAGGCAAGGCTGAGCTCCGGGCTGGATAGTCGACCATCGGCGGCAAACAGAACACTTTCCAGCCCATCCGAGATCGCCATGCAAGCAATCGCACGGCCGAGCAGATACGCACCCCGGGCGGTTAGATCGCGTCCGGCAATGCCACGAATATCATAGGCCCGGAACATGGACTGAGGTAGCAGTTCTTCGTAGTTTGGGGCAGTTGTCATAGCGTCCGTGTTTTATTGTTTTGCTGCCAGCCATCGCGTCTGTATGAGGCTTAGCATCTGTCGTGCCACCAGGCTTTTTCCTGCCGGCCCCATTACATTGGACAGAATCTGATCGTGTTCAGTTCCCCGCCACAGCGCCGTTGCACAGACGTAATCGCTGCCAAACGTACTCGTCGCCTCGTTGGCGAATAACAGATCCAGCCCCTTGCGTCTGAGTTTATCCGCACCGTAGGCAGTGACATTGTCAGTTTCCGCAGCAAAACCCACCATCATCGGGCGCGGAGTCCTGCCGGCAAGTGTGGCGATGATGTCAGGATTGCGCACCAGTGACAGCTCCATGGTCTCAGCCGCTTTTTTGATTTTATGCGACACTGCTTCAACGGGACGGTAGTCCGCGACAGCTGCAACTCCGATAAACACGTCATGTGCATCAACACATGCCAGGCACGCAGAGAGCATTTCCAGCGCGGTTGTCACGTGAACCGCTTGCACGCGATCCGGCACTGCAAGGGCTACCGGACCACTGATCAACGTCACTTGGGCGCCTGCTGCCGCCGCCTCTGCTGCCAGCGCGTAGCCCATTTTTCCTGAGCTGTGATTGCTGATAAAGCGAACCGGGTCGATGGCTTCCCGAGTGGGTCCGGCGGTAATCATGATGCGCAAACCACTCAACCAGCCTGGCGAAAACATCCTTGCACAAGCATCGGCCAACTCCACAGGTTCGAGCATTCGGCCCGGACCTGTATCGCCGCAGGCCTGAGATCCGGAATCAGGGCCCAATATATGACATCCTCGCAGCCGGAGAGTTTCGATGTTCTCCCTCGTGGCAGGATTCAGCCACATGGCCTGATTCATTGCTGGTGCAAGTGCCACGGGTGCTTTGCTGGCCAGCAACAAGGTTGTCAGCAGGTCGCCCGCCTGACCCGCGGCCATGCGTGCCAGAAAATCAGCACTCGCGGGGGCTATCAGGATCAGATCAGGCCAGCGTGCAAGCTCAATGTGCCCCATGCCGGCCTCAGCATCTGCGTCAAGCAATTCATGGTGGACGCGGTTGCCGGACAGCGCCTGCATGGTCAGTGGAGTTATGAATTCAGTGGCGGCTTTGGTCATCACTACGCGCACATCTGAGCCTGCTTTGATCAGCAGGCGAGTCAGCTCTGCGCATTTGTAGGCTGCTATGCCACCGGTCATGCCCAGCAGAATCCGCTTGTTTGCCAGTGTGGCCAGGTTGTTGGACGCCATATGTGAGTATCCGCTGTCAGGGCCGCATTCTGGCCAGTTTGGCAAAGCTTACAGCATTTATACAGGCACAGGAAAATGCGGCAAGGCAACACTGTGGCTGAGCTGCTATAAGTGGATAGTGAGGTTTTCCATGGAGGGAATAAAATGTCGATCAAGCAATGGCCTGAAAACGAACGGCCGCGAGAAAAACTGCTGCAGCACGGCCCAGGGTTTCTGTCAGACGCGGAGTTGCTCGCGGTGTTCCTGCGCACCGGTGTACCGGGGAGAAACGCGCTGGATATGGCGCGCGACATGTTGATTGACTTCGGGTCACTGACCAGCATCCTCAGAGCACCATTGGAAGACTTTTGCCGCAGGGATGGCCTTGGGCCCGGAAAATATGTGCAGTTTCAGGCTGTTCTGGAGTTGGCGCGTCGCTACATGAGTGAAAGACTGGCGGAAACTGATGCGCTCACCAATTCAGACCTGACTCGCGATTACCTGCGCGCTCGACTGCGTGACTACACTCACGAGGTATTTGCATGCCTCTATCTGGATAATCAGCATCGAGTCACTGCCATGGAAGAACTGTTTCAGGGCACCATCGACGGGGCGGCGGTTTATCCAAGAGAGGTGGTCAAGCGTTGTCTTCACAATAATGCAGCTGCCGTGATTTTTGCGCATAATCACCCTTCAGGTCTGGCCGAACCGAGCCATGCGGACATTGCTATTACCCAGCGCCTGAAAACAGCACTGAACACGATTGATGTCAGAGTGTTGGATCATGTGGTCGTGGGGCGTACTGAAGTTGTCTCGTTTGCGGAGCGAGGTTTGCTGTAAAGACCACACAAACCCGAGCAATTTCAGGGATTGCGAGAAAACTGTTTGCCTTAAGTAAGCCGTTTTGGTATAAAACGCAGCTCAAATTTTAAGGCATGCCGCTGTTGATCGTGCAAACATCCACGTGCGGTTGCTTTAATCCAGATTTTTCCAAAGCACGGGGTTTTTAAACACGTGTTAAACAGAGCACGGTTTGGTAACGAGGCTAGTCATGTCAAAAGTATGTATGGTAACCGGCAAAAAGCCGCTTTCAGGTAACAACGTTTCACACGCAAATAATAAAACCCGTCGTCGTTTTCTGCCGAACATCCAGACTCACCGCTTCTGGGTACAGTCAGAAAATCGGTTTGTTTCGTTGAAATTGTCTACCAGAGGCATGCGCACTATCGATAAGCGTGGCATCGATGCTGTGCTGGCTGATATCCGCGCCAGCGGCGTAAAAATTTAATCTCTAACACTGATTCAGGTGGTAAGTAGCGATGCGCGATAAAATCAAACTGGTTTCCTCAGCTGGCACCGGTCACTTCTACACAACAGATAAAAAC
>CANHAR010000228.1 GCA_947458495.1 Gammaproteobacteria bacterium
AAGATGAGGGGCGGGCAGGCGTGATTGCGCCGGATCAGGCGCCTCTGGGTGGCCAGCTTGATGTGGAAACCATGATCTGGGAAGCGATGTGACCGATACGCACTGGTTTGTTTACATCATTCAGTGTGGCGATCAAAGTTATTACACAGGCATTGCCAAGGATGTAAAACGTCGCTTTGACGAGCATGAATCCCAAGGACGGTTGAGCGCGCGTTACCTGCGTGGTCGCTTGCCGTTACAATTGGTTTATACCGTTGAGGTCACTGATCGTGTTGCCGCCTTGCAGCTGGAATACCGTATCAAGCAGTTGCCGCGTTCGAAAAAGATCCAACTGATCAAGGGTGAGCTTCAGCTGCACCGCGCCCCCTTCTGGGCTATACTGCCGCCCTTTTCACCGGATTGACTGGATTCGCACGCCCATGAGCGACATTTCCATCTATATGAATACGCTGGGTGCGCAGGCTCGTGCTGCCTCGCGCGTTATGGCTGCCGCGACCACAGCGACTAAAAATAGCGCTTTGCTGGCCATGATTGACGCCATTGAAGCGGGCCGGGCTGGGCTGGAAGCAGCCAACCAACAGGATCTGCAGGCGGGCCGTGACAAAGGTCTGGATGCAGCGATGCTGGACAGGCTGGCGCTGACACCGTCACGTATCGACGGCATGATTGAAGGGCTGCGACAGGTTGCTGCGCTGCAGGACCCGGTTGGTGAAGTAACAGATATGCGGTATATGCCCAGCGGCATTCAGGTGGGCAAGATGCGGGTACCACTGGGCGTGGTGGGTATCATTTATGAATCGCGCCCCAATGTGACCTGTGAAGCAGCCAGTCTGTGCCTGAAATCGGGCAATGCCACCATCTTACGGGGCGGCTCGGAAGCCATTCATTCCAATCAGGCGATTGCAGGTTTTATCCGGGCAGGTCTTGCGAAAGCCGGTTTGCCAGAGCAGGCCGTGCAGGTGGTTGACACCACCGACAGAGCCGCTGTTGGTTTGTTGATCACCATGCCGCAGTTTGTGGATGTGATTGTGCCACGCGGCGGCAAAGGTCTTATTGAGCGCATCAGTGCTGAAGCGCGGGTGCCGGTCATCAAACATCTGGATGGCAATTGCCATGTGTACATTGATGATGGCGCGGATCTGCTGAAGGCGGTCAAGGTAGCGCTGAACGCTAAAACCCAGCGCTATGGCACCTGCAATACCATGGAAAGTCTATTGGTGGCTGAGTCGGTCGCAGCGCAGGTACTGCCGTTGCTGGCGGCTGCCTACGCGCCGCATCATATTGAACTACGTGCCTGCGAGAAATCATTGCCGCTCTTACCCGGCGCAAAACCCGCCCAAGAGCAAGACTGGTTTGAAGAATATCTGGCCCCGGTATTGGCAGTGAAAGTGGTTGCCGGGTTGGATGAGGCGATTGCGCACATCAACAAGTACAGCTCAGCGCATACCGAATCCATCATTACTGAAGACTTTCGTCGCGCTCAGCGCTTTCTGCGCGAGGTGGATTCCAGTTCAGTGATGGTGAATGCGTCGACCCGTTTTGCTGATGGATTTGAATATGGTCTGGGAGCCGAAATAGGTATCTCCACTGACAAGTTACATGCGCGTGGTCCGGTTGGATTGGAAGGACTGACTTCTCAAAAATACATCGTGATCGGAGATGGCCACATCCGCACGTAAGGGAATCTGCATGCAAAGACGTATCGGGGTCATGGGTGGTATGTTCGACCCGGTTCATCTGGCACATCTTGCTGTTGTAAAACAGGTGTTGAATACGCTTGAGCTGGATGTTGTGCACATGGTGCCCTGCGCTGTGCCCAATCACCGCGGGCAGCCGGGTGCATCGGGAGCGCACCGGGTGCGTATGTTGAGATTGGCAGTGGCCGATGAGCCGCGGTTGGTAGTGGATGAGCGCGAGCTGCAGCGGCCTGGCGTTTCGTACATGGTTGATACCCTCAACTCATTTGCGAAAGAATTTCCGGATGCGGCGCTGGTCTATATTTTGGGGTTGGACAGTTTTTTGTCGTTGCCCGGCTGGCATGAGTGGCAGCAATTGATTGATATCTGTCACTTGTGTGTGACGGGTCGGCCGGGTGTAGTGGGCGAAATACCTGCTGCATTGGCTGCAGAGCAAGCCCGGCGTCGGGTGAGCAATGTGACTGATCTGTTCAGTCAGCAACGTGGAAAGCTGATGTATATGGATAATCTGGACCTTCCGGTATCGTCCAGTGCCATTAGACAAGCGCTGGCGCAGGGTGAAATGCCTGCACAGCTACCGCTATCCGTGCAAAGGTATATTCTTGAGCACAGGCTTTATTTTTAATTTTGTCGGTGTCTGAATAAACGGATGCTGCAGTCAGGAGCAATACATAATTGAATACCGAACAAATCAGTGAACTGGTTGTTGACTCACTGGAAAATATCAAAGGCCAGCATATTGAAGTGTTTGATGTGCGCAGCCTGACACCCATCACTGATTGCATGATCATTGTCACCGGAACGTCCAGTACCCACATCAAAGCCATGGCTGATGAAGTCATTGTGAACGCCAAAAAGGCAGGTGTGCCGGTTCAGGGTGTTGAAGGTCGTGGCCAGGCTGACTGGGTCCTGGTCGACCTTGGTGATGTGATTGTACACCTCATGTTGTCTGCAACGCGGGCGCTTTACCGTCTGGAGGACTTGTGGAACATGAAGGCTCTGGTTAAGGCCAATCAGTCGGATATGCCGTGAAGATCAATCTGATTTCTGTCGGGACCCGCATGCCAGACTGGGTGCAGGAAGGGGTGTTGGAGTACAGCAAGCGCCTGCCCGCGGAATTCAGCCTGCATTGCATCGAAGTGCCGCTGGGTAAACGCACCAAAAACAGTGATACCCAGCAAGCCATGCGTCAGGAAAGTGAGGCGCTGCTCAGTCGATTATCGGTGCGCGACCATGTGGTGGCGCTGGATGTGTTGGGGCGCTCACTGAGTACCGAGGCCATGGCTGCGCGGGTCGGTGCAATCCGCGATGACGGCAGGCACCTCAGTCTGTTGGTGGGTGGGCCTGATGGGCTCAGCCCGGAGTGCCTGCAACGCGCAGACGAAAAGTGGTCGCTATCGGCGTTAACCTTGCCACATCCGCTGGTGCGAATTGTGTTGGCTGAGCAGATTTACAGGGTATGGAGTGTGCTGTCGGGTCATCCCTATCATCGGGCTTGAATACAGTTTTTCGTGAAGTCTGGACAGAATTAGAAACCCATGTAAACTTATCTTCCAAATACCTGTCCTATAAGCAATTCAAGCGTTTTTTTCAGGCAGGTAGTTGAGCCGGGTGGCATGGTCAAAAAATTCAGGTTAGATGCACATAAGCATGAAATCCAGATTTTCAACCGACGCTTGATTGTTGCAGGCGGGGTCGTCTGCCTGTTGGCGATGATCCTGATTGGCTGGATGATCAATCTGCAATTTTTTAATCATGTTTACTACTCCGAGCGTTCAGAAGGCAATCGTCTGCATTCTCAATTTATTCCGCCAACCCGGGGATTGATCTACGATCGTCAGGGTGTGCTGGTCGCGGATAACAGGCCCATTTTTAACCTCACCGTTGTGCGAGAAAATGCCGCTGACTTTGAGGAATCTGTTGAACTGTTACGCAGGGAAATCGGCCTGACTGAAGAAGACCTGGAAGGATACCAGACACGTCTCAGTCGTCGGGCTGTACCGCACACCTCTGTGCCGCTAAAGTTTCAGCTCACCGATGATGAAATCGCGCATATCGCGGTCAATCAGCATAAGTTGCCCGGCATTGCCGTTGAAGCCCAGTTGGTGCGCTACTATCCCTTCGGAGAGTCGATTGCGCACGCCCTTGGTTACGTTTCTGAAATCAATCGGGAAGAACTTGAGGGTATGTCTGAGGAAGATGCGCGCGACTACCGCGGCACCCATCAGATTGGCAAAACCGGTATCGAAAAAACGTACGAAGACTTTATGCATGGCCGCGTGGGTTTTGAAACTGTCGAAAAAAACAATCGAGGTCGTGTGACGCGCGTGCTGGGTCGCACAGACCCCGAGCCTGGCCGTGATTTGCAGTTGCATCTGGATGTCTCGCTGCAACTGGCTGCTGAGGCTGCGCTGGGCGACCGTCGTGGCGCAATCGTGGCAATTGAGCCAACGACCGGTGGAATTCTCGCCATGGTGAGCAAGCCCGGTTACGACCCCAACTTGTTTGTGACCGGTATTTCCCGCGACCAGATGGCAGAGCTGAACAGTTCCCGCCATTCACCAATGTTCAATCGGGCTATCAACTCGCGAGTGCCAGGATCAACAATCAAGCCGTTTATTGGTTTGGCGGGTCTGTATCATGGC
>CANHAR010000229.1 GCA_947458495.1 Gammaproteobacteria bacterium
CTGACGCTGCCTTCAGCGCATTAGCAGCCTTGGCGGCCGGGATTTGCAGATATCCAGTTTCTGAAGTCACGACGGGGGATAGCGCGTGTGCGCGCAACGGTTGTGCTGCCAGCCAGCCCAGTACGCCAGCACCCAGCACCACCAGGGGAAAGGGCAATGCAGCCAGATACAATCCAAGAAACGCCATCAGGGCAATCAGCGGTTTCAGCCGGTCTGTCAGCGTGCGGCGCGCAATACGCAGAAGAGCCTGCACCACAATGGCCAGCACTGCCGCTTTTAATCCAAAAAACAGACCCTGGATCAGCGACAAGTCGCCCAGCAGTACATAAATCCAGGTCAAACCCAGCATGGCGACAGCGCCGGGCAGGATAAACAGGCAACCTGCCACCAAACCACCTTTGACACCGTGCAGCAACCATCCGATATACGTGGCCAGTTGCTGGGCTTCCGGGCCGGGCAGCAACATACAATAGTTGAGCGCGTGCAGAAAACGCGGCTCATCCAGCCACTGCTTTTCGTCGACAATGATTCGGTGCATCAGCGCAATCTGACCCGCCGGGCCACCAAAACTCAGCAAACCAATACGCCACCAGACCGCCAGCGCCTCCGAAAACGGGATGTTGCCGACTGCAGACAGCAGGGAATTCAACCGCTGGTCCTGACTTTTTCAACAATCGCCGAGGTCGAGCAGTTATCTAAAAACTCCAGTACGCGTACCTCACCACCGTAACTTTGCACAAACTCACCACCCACCACCTGATCGAGGCGATAGTCACCCCCTTTAACCAGAACCTCTGGGCGAATCAGCTTCAACAAAGTTTCCGGCGTGTCGTCGGCGAAACTCACCACCCAATCCACCGCCGACAAACCGGCAAGCACAGCCATGCGCCGGTCAACCGGGTTGATAGGCCGTCCCGCACCTTTCAGGCGTTTGACCGAGTCGTCATTGTTGATTGCCACCACCAGACGATGTCCCAGCGTGCGCGCTTGTGTCAGATATCCGACATGACCGGCGTGGATGATGTCAAAGCAGCCATTGGTAAACACTATTTTTTCGCCCTGAGCACGGGCATCCTGCACCGCCAACACCAGCTGTTCTGCCGTCATGATTCCCCGGCCGCGACCGTTGTGCTGGTTGATGGCGCGGCGCAGTTCCGGGCCACTGATAGCAGCCGTGCCGAGCTTGGCCACAACCAGACCTGCTGCCAGATTGGCCAGCACAGTGCCACTCTCCAGGGATTCCCCCGCAGCCAGGGCCGCCGCAAGGACAGCAACAACCGTATCACCGGCTCCGGTCACATCAAACACTTCCAGTGCCTGAGCTGGCAGGTGAAACGCCTGCTGGCCGGCCTGCAACAAGGTCATGCCGTGCTCGCCGCGTGTAATCAGCAGCGCCTGCATATCCAGTTGTGTGCGCAGTTGCTGACCTTTGCTGATCAGTTCTTGCTCGGACGCACAATGGCCAACTACCGCCTCAAATTCACTCAGATTCGGCGTCATCACGGTGGCGCCATGATAGCGGCTGAAGTCCAGACCCTTGGGATCAACCACCACGGGCAACCTGCGGGCGCGCGCGGCTGAGATCAGCGTCTGCACGTTGCTGAGCGTGCCTTTGCCATAGTCCGACAAAACCAGTACATCAGCCGCAGCAAGGGCGGCGAGCACGGGTGCTTGCAGATTATCGACATCCTTGGCGCTAAAGGGTTTTTCGCTATCCACGCGCAGCAACTGCTGGCGCTGGCTGATGATGCGCAATTTGGTAATCGTGGGCGCCTGTTGTGAGCTGCAGAAATGACACAGCACATTGGCTGCAGCGAGCCGGGTCGCCAGCGTGCGACCTGCTTCGTCATCACCGGTAATGCCCGCAAGTGTGGTTGCCGCGCCAAGCGCTGCGACATTAAGCGCCACGTTGGCAGCCCCGCCAGGTCTGTCTTCGTTACCGCTGAAACTGACCACCGGCACAGGCGCTTCCGCAGAGATTCTCTCGGCCTTGCCATACCAGTACTGGTCCAGCATCACATCACCGACCACCAGCACCCGCGCCTTGAAAAACGCGGGAAGTCCGCCCGCAGAATGATGTTGGTTTGATGCAGAATTCACCGCTGTCATGCTGATTTCCCTGCTGTTTGCCAGCCCAAAACCCTTCAATGGCGCGATCATAGCACACGCTCACAGCCCGCCTGTCAGTCTGCTACAATGCCGGGCAACCCAAAACCCGGCGCTGTCACCGCGCGAGCAACCGGGATAGAACTGAATATCCGGATTCTGCGTGCAAAAACAACAGCAACACAGCGAGAACCTGAAAAACTTCCTTGGTCCCAAGCACTGGCCGACCTGGGTTGTCTATGGCTGTATCTGGTCGATGGCGCAATTGCCCTTGAGCTGGCAGATGGCCATCGGCAAAGGCCTCGGGATAGCCATGTACCATCTGGCGCGCAGCCGACGGCATATCTGCGAGGTGAACATTGCGCTGTGTTTCCCTGAACTCTGCGCCGCACAGCAGAAAAAACTGGTGCGCGACACCTTTATCTCTAACGGCCGTGGGGTCATGGAAATCGGACTGTCATGGTGCCGAGACCCAGAGGACTTCCGAGCGATTGTCACGGTTAAAGGCCAGCAGCATCTCTCCAGTGCCCTTGCTCAGGGTCGCGGGGTGTTACTGGTAAGCGCGCACTTTTCCACACTGGAGATTGCCGGCAGTCTGCTGGCACTGCACCACGACTTCAGTGTCACCTACCGTCGTCATAAAAACCCGCTGTTTGAGGCGCTGATGAAACGGGGTCGTCAGCGCCACTTTGAAGAAGTGATAGAGCGCAAAGAAGTCCGCAAGGCATTCCGACAATTACAGCGCGGCAAGGTACTGTGGTATGCCGCTGATCAGGACAATGGCCCCCGGCACTCGGTGTTTGCTGATTTTTTTGGCCGACCTGCCGCCAGTATTACTGCTACCACCACCTTCGCCTCCGTCAACAAGTCAGCGGTTATCTTTCTGTCGCATTACCGCAGCCACAACAATCAGCGTTATGAGTTGATTTTCAGCGAAGCCTTGCAGGACTACCCCACCGGTGATGAGCAACAGGATGTGCTGCGTATCAATGCCCTGATTGAAGCCGCTATCCGGGTCGCACCCGATCAGTACATCTGGCTGCACCGCCGCTTCAAGACCCGCCCTGAAGGCATGCCTGATCCATACCAACGTAAGCCCACCACAACTCTTGATTCAAACGAGGCATCCAAGTGAACAGCAGACACTGGCAAGTCGTGGGCGATATCCGCTTTATCAGACTGCTGACCGTACTTGCCAGCCTGTCACTGAGCCTGCTGGCCGTGCTCTTGAATGAACTGCCCAATACCGATGCCTACACCTACGTGAAAGCTGCGGAACTTGCGCTTCAGAATGGTCCCGCTGCGGCATTCGCCCACTATCAGTGGGCACAGTTACCCTTGCTGATGGCCGCTGTGCAGTGGCTGACGGGACTGTCTTTGTTTGCTGCTGCCAATCTTATCAACGCCCTGCTGTTTGCTTTGCTGAGTGTGAGTTTTGTATCGATAGTCGCCGCGATGACGCCCTCACGCAGAACAATCTGGCTGGCGTTTATCTGTGTGCTGTTGTATCCGCATCTGAATGAGTTCCGTGCCTATCTCATCCGCGACATTGGTTACCTGGCATTTTGTCTGCTTGCGGTGTACTACCTGATTGTTTACACCGAGTCATTGCGACTGCGCTTTGGCCTGTATTTTTTGCTGAGCTGTCTGGCGGCCGCCATGTTCCGCCCCGAGGCGCTATTGTTTTTGTTTATTACCCCGGTCGCGGTGCTGGTGCCAACTCACTCACGAATAAACCTTCGCCAACGGGCCTTTCTGCGCTTGCAAGGCTTATCGGTGTTGACCCTTGTCATACTCGGCGGCGGTTTTGCAGCACTGGCAATTGACGTCTCTGCACAACTGTCAACATTCCTCACCATTTACCAGCCATTCCTGAGCAATCTGGCACCTCTGTTCGGGGCGCAGGCTCCGGCTCTTGAGCAGGCGGTGTTTGGCGACTATGCCGCTCAATTTGTGGGTGATTACACCTCAGTATTTCTGCTGTCCGGGCTGATCGCGGTGCTGGTGGCCTGTATTGTCGACAGCCTGGGTCTGGCGGTTGTGCCGGTGATGATCTACGGCGCCCTTCAGCGTTCGGTAAAACTGCCACAACCCGCGCTGGCGGTCATTGTCAGCTGGATGGCGGTTGCGCTGCTGATTCTGTTGATGTTTGTTTTTCTGACCCGCTTCGTGACCACCCGCTACACGCTGC
>CANHAR010000230.1 GCA_947458495.1 Gammaproteobacteria bacterium
CAGGCCGGCGAGGGTATCCGCCGCGCGCTGGCGCAGGGCCTGTGTACGCGCCAGGATCTGTGGATTACTTCAAAATTATGGAACACCTTTCATCATCCGCAACATGTGCGTGAAGCCTGCGAAAAATCCTTGTCTGATCTGGGGCTCGATTACCTGGATCTGTACCTGATACATTTTCCGATCTCTTTGAAATATGTGCCCATTGCCGAGCGTTATCCGCCTGAGTGGATTTTTGATCCCAAGGCTGAGCACCCCATGATGGCGATTGACCCGGTGCCGTTGGCAGACACCTGGCGCGCCATGGAAGCACTGGTGCCGGCAGGTCTGGTTCGCAATATCGGTGTGTGTAACTACAACAGTGCACTGCTGCACGATCTGATGGCGTATGCCCGCATAAAACCGGCGATGTTGCAGATTGAATCGCATCCGTATCTGACGCAGCAGCGCCTGATCCGCCTGGCGCAGCACTACGACATCGCCGTGACGGCGTTTTCACCGCTGGGCGCCGGCTCCTACGTTGAGTTATCCATGGCCAGTGATCAGGATTCGGTACTGGAACAAGCTGTGGTCAAGGACATTGCCAGTCGTGTGCAGCGCACGCCGGCGCAGGTGGTATTGCGCTGGGGTGTTCAGCGAGGCACGTCGGTGATTCCTAAAACCTCTCGCGCCGGTCGCCTGGTTGAAAATCTCTCGGTGTTTGACTTCACACTCAGTGATGACGATATGGCTGCTATTTCCGCGTTGAATCAGAACCGCCGGTTTAATGATCCTGGTGCCTTCTGTGAGCTGGCCTTTGGCAGCTTTTATCCCATTTATGACTGAGGTGACTGTGAGTACAACAAACAATCAGGCTGCTCTGGCGGTCGCAGCGGTGCCTGTAGTCCATCAGCAATTTCACCCTCAGGCTTTCCCGCTGGTGTATGCCCTGCACTCAGAACCTGCCGGCGGTTTACAAGCCGTGTCGGATTGGGTGCATGCACACCGGCAATCCCTGCAGGCTGAACTGGCTGAGCACGGGGCTATCCTGTTTCGCGGCTTTCCGTTAAAAACGGATGTGGATTTTGATGCGTTTATTCAGTTTTTTGGTTTGAAGAATTTTACCTATACCGATTCGTTATCCAATGCGGTCAGACGTAATCGTACGGAGCGGGTGTTTACCGCTAATGAAGCGCCTGCCAATATCGCGATCTATCTGCATCATGAAATGGCGCAGACACCCGTTTACCCGTCTGCCTTGTTCTTTTTCTGTGAACATCCGGCGGCAGTCGGTGGCGCCACTCCGTTGTGCCGCTCTGATGTATTGCTGACACAGATCGAAGCGCTGATGCCTGATTTTGTGCACGCCTGTGAGACCAAAGGCGTCAGATACACCAATACCATGCCCGATCAGGAAGATCTGCAGTCCGGGCAGGGGCGCAGCTGGCGCAGTACCTTAAATGCGCCTGATAAAGCGGCGGCAGAAGCAAAACTGCAGAGTCTGGGGTATCAATGGCAGTGGTTGCCGGAAGATAACCTGCGCGTCACCACGCCGGTGTTGCCCGCGGTGCGCACGCTGGAGGATGGTCGACGGGTGTTTTTTAATCAATTGATTGCGGCGTTTCAGGGCTGGCAGGACAAGCGCAATGTGGCTCAGAAATCCATCTGTTTTGGTGACGGCAGTGTCATCGATCCGCAGGCCATGGCCACGGTGATTGACCTGGCGGAGAAGCTTTCCTTTGATATGGTTTGGCAAGCGGGTGACGTGGCGCTGGTGGATAACTCACTGGTCATGCATGGACGCCGCCCCTTCAGCGGGGAGCGTCGGGTACTGGCATCGTTGCTTGCCTGAGTTGCTGCTCCAGCAGCCACAGTCGGTCCTGACCCCAGTGTGCGCTGCCTTTGTTGACACGGAAACCCGGCACACCCCAGATGCCGAGTGCAAACATTTCGCCACGATTGGCTTCAGCAACAGCCCGCCAGCTGGCATCGGCCAGCGCTGCCTGCATCTGCGCCGCAGTGATCCCTGCGCGAGTGCACAGCGTCAGCAGCCCGGAGTCACTGCGCGCGCTGATGCCTTCAGCAAACACACCGCGCATAAACGACAGTGCAAATGCCTCGCCTTTGCCAGCCTGAATGGCGTGGTGCAGCACCGCCAGACCGCGTTCGGTGGGTTTGCCCACCGGGTCGGCAATCAAGCCAAACGGCAGTCCCACCCGCTCCGCTTCGCGTTTGGTGTCGCTGACAATGTAAAGGCGTTTGGACTCCGGGATTGGCAGGCCGCGCATCACCATGGGCAATACAAAACGCAGATTCAGCTGGGCGTTGTAGCGCCTTGCCAAGGCAAACACTCTCGGCAGTGCGATCCAGCTGTAAGGGCTGCGAAAGGAGAAGTATAAATCCAGCACAGGGCGCTGTTGCGTGTGCGCAGGAACGGCTTGAGTCTCGTCGACGGAGCATTCAAGACGGCCCACAAAAGGTGTAACAGGGTTGTTGCGTGACAAGGATTGCAGGCGTTGCTGCAGATATGGCAGTCGATCCAGTCCCCAGTACCATTCCCCCTCAAAATAAAACATCGCGCCCAGATAGTGACCCAGTGCCTGGCGCAGCGCTTGGCCGTCGACGAGGGCAGCTTCTGCATCACCGCTTGCCGGAATGTTGAGCTTGGCCACTTCCAGTTCTTCAGGCTGTATTTCTGATCGCAGTTCTGACCGCAGTTCTGGCTGCAGTTCTGGCTGCAGTTCAGGTGGCCGCTTGAAGGCATGGCGGATGTTAGCTGCGATTTCGGCGAACCTGACAGGATCAGTGATCCCCGCCAGTGCGGCCTGAGCCTGGACAACCGCGCTGGTATCGGGCGCAGTCTGCCAGGGAAGTGGCTCCAGACTCAGGGCGCGGGCGAGATCGGCAGTGTCGCGCAATGACCAATCCACCAGGCGTTGAGGCTCGGGCGCTGCCCCGGCATCAGGAGCTGGAACCAGGTGTGGCACCAGGGTGATGGGATACTGGCTGACAAGATGTGGCAGGGCGCGGACTGCAAGATCGGAATAGGGATCGTCCACCTGGTGGAAATAGTGCACAACGGGCGTTTGGCCTTTGATGCGTCTGCCCAATGCCGCTGTATTGCGACGCAGTTGACGGTAAAAGCGGCTGGTCAAAAGGGCAGTGGCTCGGGTCCGTAACCAAGGTTTGATCTTCATAAGGCCATATCCCTGTTATGATTTTTGGCACGGTAGACAATCCCTGGTGCCGTAATTATACTTCTGGATAATAACATGCGACCTATAGCGAGGAAACGCCCGTGACTGCCTTGTTTGCTGTAACTCCTCGTCCGGTTGGGCGCCTCATCACCAGGGGCTTCGCAATGGCGGCGGCCATGATTCTGGGTGCTGCGGCGGCAGCCGATGATCTGCCGGCTGATATGGTGTTGATCCCCGGTGGTCAGTCAGTGATTGGCTCTGAACAGGGTCTGGACGATGAACGGCCAGTGTTTCATGTGCAGTTGCCTGACTTTCTGATGGATCGCACGCCAGTGACCGTTGCAGCATTTGCAGCGTTTGTGCAGCAAAGCGGGCATGTCACCACCGCCGAACGATTCGGCGATGCCGCGGTGATGCAGTTTGGTACCGGGCGCTGGTTCCTGCAGCCCGGTGCGAACTGGCGCTATCCCTTGGGGCGTGACGGCCAACCGGCGCCCGCAGATCACCCCGTTACCCAGGTCTCGTGGGATGATGCCCAGGCGTTCTGCAGCGCACAGGACAAACGCCTGCCCAGCGAAGTGGAATGGGAGTTTGCGGCGCGCAGTGGTCACGAGGGTGATATCAGTTATGCCTTTGGCGACACCTTGCTGAAAGAAGGCGACTTCCCGGCCCGCATCTGGCAGGCCAATACCTGGAACGGTACGTTCCCCATCATCAATACCCTCGACGACGGTTTTGCAACCACCTCACCTGTAGGCCACTTCGGATTGTCGCCGGCCGGGCTCAGTGACATGGCTGGCAACGTCTGGGAATGGACGGCAGACTGGCACGGCAGTTATGCCGGACGCAAAGGAGCGGACGACGCGCCCTTGCAAGGCAGCAGCAAGGTGCAGCGCGGCGGGTCATTTTTGTGCGAAGCCGCAGTCTGTCACGGTTACCGCGTGTCATCACGCAGCCACTCCACCCCCGACAGTTCACTAATGCACGTCGGTTTCAGGTGTGCCCGCGATGCGTAAACATTCAATTCATGGGCGTGTTTATGGTGACCGTATTGATGGTGACCGTATTTATGGAGACAGAGGCTTGTTCAGCCGCG
>CANHAR010000231.1 GCA_947458495.1 Gammaproteobacteria bacterium
CAGAATACGATTATTGTGATCCAGAGCGACGAGATCGGCCACCGTCCCTAACGCGACCAAGTCCAAAAGATCCGCCAATCTGGGATCCGCAATTTGTTGAGTTTCAAACCAGCCGACAAGCCTGAGTTGCGCCCTGAGTGCCAGCATAAGATAAAAAACTACGCCGACACCGGCTAATGCTTTGCTCGCAAACTGGCAGCCGGGCTGATTAGGGTTAACAATGGCATCGGCTTCTGGTAACTGCGCGCCAGGCAGGTGGTGATCGGTGATTAATACTTTTATGCCGAAGTCATGAGCAGCTTTAACACCTTCGTGACTCGAGATGCCATTGTCGACAGTAATGATAAGGTCCGGTGCGCGCTCGCTAGCCATTGCCACAATTGCTGGGCTGAGTCCATAACCGTAGGCAAAACGATCCGGGACAATATAGTCAACGTGCAAAAATCCCATAGCGCTCAGTGCGCGAATTGCTAACGCGCAACTGGTCGCACCATCCACATCAAAATCAGACACGATTAGGATTCGTCCCTGACACGTGAGCATGGAATGCAGTAGTTCAACAGCCTGACCAATACCTTTCAGGCTCTGGGGAGGCAGCAATACACTTGTATCCAACAGCAACTGTTCTGGGGCCTGGATGTCCCGAGCTGCATACACGCGGCGAAGTAACGGATCCAAACCTTCAAGCAAGGGAGTTTCAGTCACTTCACGTTGTTGAATCAGCACTGCAAGCAGCCCCCCTTGCGCAGTTTCAGAGTCTGGAACGCAGGTATTGCGTTACCTCTTGGATGCTATTATCGAGAATATCGTAGCGCTCTTCCCTGTCAAAAAGATCCTGCATGTGTACTGGAAGATCCGGGCTTTCAAGTCCTGCCCGGGTAACTGCGTCAGCAAACTTAACCGGATGTGCCGTTGCCAAAGTTATCATCGGCACCGTCAAATCCTTATTACAGATCCGGGCCGCCTCAACACCTACCGCGGTATGCGGATCAATCAGGAACCCGCTCTGTCGATACACGTCTGCTATGACCTGACAGGTTGTTTTGTCGTCAACACCATGACTTGAAAAAAGCGCTCGGGCCCTGTTCCAGCGAGCTTCGTCCAAATGCAGAGGCTTCTCGCCAAGACCTGTTACAAAGGCTGTCACTGCATTGGCATCTCTATCAAATAAATCAAAAAGATAGCGCTCAAAGTTACTAGATACCATGATGTCCATACTGGGTGACAACGTTGGCCTCAGCTCATTCAGTGAGTATTCGTTTTTGTTCATCAGGCGATGCAGAATGTCATTTCCGTTGGTGGCTATGATCAGTTGATGAACTGGCAGCCCCATACAACGGGCAAGGTACCCCGCATAAATATCACCAAAATTACCAGTAGGTACGGAGAAAGACACCGGCCTTGCAGGACCTCCGACACTTAACGCTGCGTAGAAGTAATAAACAATCTGCGCCATGATTCGCGCCCAGTTAATTGAATTTACTGCAACGAGCTGTCGATCGGCTGGCAAAAATGACTGGTCACCAAAGGCTGATTTGACGATACGCTGGCAATCATCAAAATTCCCGCGCAAAGCAATGTTATGAACGTTGTCGCCAGGCACAGTTGTCATCTGTCGGCGTTGCACTTCTGAAACACGCTGATACGGATGAAGTATAAAGAGATCAATGTTTTTGCAATGCCGGCAACCTTCCAGAGCTGCTGAACCGGTGTCCCCGGATGTTGCGCCTAACACCGCCACTTTTTTGTTGTCACGTATCAGTACATAGTCCAGCAGCCTGCCCAACAACTGCAGCGCAAAATCCTTAAACGCCAGCGTTGGCCCGCAATACAATTCAAGTACCCATTCATTTACACCCAGCATTCGCAAAGGTGCTACTGCGGGGTGCGAGAAATCCTTGTAGCTGTCATGCAGAATAGACTGCAACACGTCATCGGGGATTTCGCCGTCAACAAACGGCTTGATAATCTTGAAGGCCAGTTCATGGTAGGGTAGTCCGCTCCAGGAATTTATCTCTTGCACTGAAAAACTGGGCAGACTTTCCGGTACATAAAGCCCTCCGTCAGGAGCCAGGCCAGTCAGCAATACTTGTTCAAAATTACATACCGGCGAACGGCCGCGGGTGCTTATGTATTTCATGACCTGTCCTCAGACTCGCTCATCGTCGAACAGTTCTACACGGATACGTGTAACTGTGCCGGCCACTTCATCCAGCCCTTCGATAACTGCAATAGCCACATTCATGGTTTTTTCCAGTATCCGGCTGGTCAGAATCACCATAGGAACAATCCCTCTCTCGGCATCGGGTCCATGTGGTTCTTTCTGAATCACTGCTTCAATATTGATGCCGTAGTTAGTCAACACCTGAGAAATCTTGGCCATCACACCTACACGGTCACGAGCCGGAATTCGCAGATAGTATTCAGACTCTATCTCTTCGATATTCATGATACCGATATCGCTGCGTAAATTACTGAATGCCAACGGAGGGACCACAGACACTTTGCGATCATCACGTCCGGCTCTGGCAATATCAATGATGTCAGCAACCACTGACGAAGCCGTTGCTGCCGCACCGGCACCAGCACCATAATAGAGGGTGCTTCCCGCAGAATCCCCTTTGACGACAACAGCGTTCATCACACCATTAACGTTTGCGATCAATTGCCGTTCGGACACCAATGTCGGATGCACACGCAACTCTATACCCTTGGGAGTAATCCTGGTGATACCAAGATGTTTGATGCGATAGCCGAGCTCTTGCGCAAAAGCCATATCCGCCGTGGTGATTTTACTGATGCCTTCGGTATAAATGCGGTCAAATTGCAAGGCAATACCAAACGCATTGGCAGCCAGAATTGTCAGTTTATGTGCCGCATCAATTCCTTCTACGTCAAACGTCGGATCAGCTTCGGCATAACCAAGATCCTGTGCTTCTTTGAGAACTTCCGGGAAATTACGCTTACGCTCTGCCATTTCAGTGAGAATGTAGTTACTGGTACCGTTAATTATGCCAGCTAACCAATGAATGGAATTTGCAGAAAGTCCCTCACGCAAGGCTTTGATAATGGGTATACCGCCAGCCACGGCGCTTTCATAAGCCACAACGACACCTTTCTTGCGTGCGGCTTCAAATATCTCATTACCGTGGACAGCGATCAGAGCCTTGTTGGCAGTCACTACATGTTTCCCATTCTGGATAGCCAACATCACCAACTCAAACGCCGGTTGGTATCCACCAATCAACTCCACCAGAATATCAACGTCAGGATCGCGGGCAACATCAAAAACGTCCTGACTGACGCGTATTCCTTGCTGCGCCCACACTGCATCCGGACGACGTGTCGCCACATGGATGATCTTCAGCGTCATACCGACCCGGCGCGTAATCTCTGCCTGTTTATTTCTCAGCAGGTGCATTGTCCCGCCACCTACTGTCCCTACCCCACAAAGACCTATACGCAGACCCTGCTTATCACTTTCCTGACTCACATTACCCTCACACACATTGGTTTAGGCAAGGAAAGGATAAATCCGCTGCCCATTATCAGATTCATACACTTATCTTATTTTTTATTGCCCAAGCACCAGGGCGCTCAGTCGATCAACTTCCATGTAACCGGGCACCAGGGTTCCATCTGGCAGGACAATAGCTGGCGTGCCGGTTATGCCGATTTGATTACCCAGCGCATGATGATCAAGCACTGTATTCTGGCAATCACGCTCTGGGAGATTCTGACCATTTTTTGCCTGAGTTATTGCCAACTGGCGGTCTGGCGCACACCACACTGACACCATTTTTGGATAAGCAGTTGACTCAGCACCACCGCGTGGATAGGCCATGTATCTGATTGCGATCCCGCGCGCGTTGATCGCTTCAACGTCATGGTGCAATCGCCTGCAATAGGTGCAGTCCACATCAGTAAATACCGTAATGGTTGCGATAGGATTCGGTGGACTGAAAACAATCATCTGGTCTTCAGGAATCTCTGCAAGCCAACCCTTTACCTGAAACTGACGGGTTTGTGCAGTTAGATTGGTCAATCCTTGGGGCTGAGTCTTATACAACTCACCCGAGATCAAAAATTGCCCGCTGCGATCACTAAGGAGAATCTCCCCAGAGCTCATGATTAACTCATAAACACCCTGCATGGGAGTTTCACGCACTTCTTGAACCTGCAATTGGCCTTGAGTGACAGCACCCAGACTGTTATTCACTGCATTGCGGAGCGCTTGTTCCCATTCCTCCGGGGCATCCGCAG
>CANHAR010000232.1 GCA_947458495.1 Gammaproteobacteria bacterium
AGCAACACCTCCGTTGCAGGCAAGCGCATGGCAGATACTGTTGATCTGCAGCGTTTGCAGTCGGTATTTGTATTGCAGACGCAAGGCCAGCGTGCGGTTGTGGCGGCCGATTCTGCTGTTGCCGATTCTGATGTTGCAGCGAGCGCCGAACAAACCCGGTTGTCGCTGACACTGCAAGGCGTGGTGCTCAGTAGTGTTGCAGCACAGTCAAGGGCCATCATCGGCAGTGGCGATGCGCAGCAGGGTTACAAACCGGGCGACAGCATTGCAGACATGCCCGGCAGTGTTGTATTGCAGGCGGTGTATGAGCGTTATGTGCTGCTCGACAACAATGGTCGTACCGAGACCCTGCGTATGGATGAAGCGCCCTCTGAAAACGCAACCTCTGGCAGTCAGTCACTGTCAGCGCTGACGCAAGTCACAGCGCCGGCAGCAAACACGACAGCTGCCAGCGGCCAAGCACCTTCCAGCGGCCAGGCACCTGCCGCGTCTGGTCAATTCGCCGGCAAGGCGTTTGCGGATCTGGTGCGTATTCTGCCGGTGCTAGAGCCTGCCGACAGTCCGCAGGCAGGCGCTTTACGTGGCTTACAGATCCGTCACGGCAGTCGCCAGGATTTTCTCAGCGCAGTGGGCCTGCAACAGGGTGATCTGATTACGGGCGTCAACGGCAACCCTCTGCAAGATGCCGCACAGTTGCCGCAATTGCTTCAGCAGATGTCCGATTCACCAACAGTGGCTTTGCAGATCGTCCGTGATGAGCAGCAGGTAACTGTGCAGATTGACAGGGCGCAGTGGTAGCAGCCACCGCAACAAGCGCTCCGGCGGCTGTCACCGATCTGTAATATCCCGGTCACATCACTGTCACATGCGAGTCATACCATTGTCATACGCACATTGACCTTGAACAGAATCAGTCAGAACCGGCTGACAGAAAGGACAGCCAATGACTTTCCGCAAGATATTCTCCACAAACATCAGTACAACCGTTGGCCCAATCAGACAATTACTGAGGCAAGTGCTTGCCGCGATGGTTATGGTGATGGCGACGGCTCATGCCTTTGCTCAGGAAGTAACCTGGACGCCCAATTTCCGCGACAGCGATATTCTGGAAGTGATCCGCGCAGTGCAGGACGTGACCGGCAAAACCATGATCATTGATCCACGCGTGCGTGGTCAGATGACGGTGATAAGCAATGAGGCGGTTGATGCCGAAGGGTATTACCAGATTTTCCTGCGCGCACTCGACCTTAACGGCTTTACCGCGGTCGAAACCGGCAACAACATGGTCAGCATTCTGCCAACACAAGATGCGCGCGCTGCGCCCTTGCCGTTTGCCGACTTCAGTGCCAACAACAGCAGCCTGTACGTGACCGAAGCGTTCCAGCTGGAGAATGTCTCGGTATCGCAGGTGTTGCCGGTGCTGCGTCCGCTGGTGTCACAAAGCACCGGGCAGATGTCGGCCTACCCGGCTGGCAACATGATTGTGCTGGTGGATACCGTGGCGAATGTGGAACGCATCCGGCAAATTCTGCAGCGTATTGATCAGAGCTCCATTCCGGAAACCGACATTATCCGTCTGCAATTTGCCAGCGCACGCGACATGGTGACACTGCTGCAAGATTTGCAGGAAGAAAACGCGCCCACCGAAGAAGAACCCATCAGTGCGAGTCTGCTGATCAGTGCCGATGAGCGCACAAATTCGGTACTGGTGACGGGCGGTCAGCGTCAACGCACACACATTCGTGAGCTGGTCACCTTGCTGGATCAGCCGCGTGAGCAGGACGGCAATACCCGCGTAATTTATCTTGAGTATGCCAATGCCGCGCGTGTCGCCGAGGTGCTCAGCGCCGTGGTGCGTGACCGTTTTGGTCTGCCCTCAGGCGAAGAACAGACCACGCAGCCCCGCCAAGCCAGTATTCAGGCCGATGCCGATAACAATGCGTTGATCATTACTGCCGATCTTGATGTGATCGATTCGCTGATGGACGTGGTGCAGCGGCTGGATATCCAGCGCGCGCAGGTGCTGGTCGAAGCAATTATTGTTGAGATCAACGATGACGTTGGCCAGAACCTCGGCATACAGTGGTTGTTCCGCGATGACAGTGGTGGTTTTGCCAGCAGCTTTGATGCCGGCAATAATTTGCAGCAACTGGGTTTGGTGACCGAAGGTGCATTGGCAGAGGACAGGCGTGATGCCTTGACCGGGCTGGCTGCCGGGCTTGCCGGTATTGCCGGGCAAAGCATCGGCGTCGGGCGCTTGGGTGGCAGTACAGATCTGTTGGCGCTGATTGATCTGCTGCAGGCCAACAGTGGTGCCAATATTTTGTCCACACCAAACATTCTCACCACCGATAACAGCGAGGCGGTGATCACGGTGGGAGAAAGTGTGCCATTTGTCACCGGTTCGTTTACCAACACCGGCGGCTCCGGCAGTGTGCAGAATCCCTTTCAGACCATTAATCGTCAGAATGTTGGCACAACCTTGCGTGTGACTCCGCATGTGAATCGTGGTGATCGTGTGGCGCTGGACATCAGTCAGGAAATCTCCAGTATTTCCCCCAAAGCCGGCGCGGTGGATCTGATTACCAATGAACGCAAAATTGAAACACGGGTGACGGTTGCTGACGGCGAAACCGTGGTGCTGGGTGGCCTGATTCGCGACAACGTCATTCAAACTGAACAGCGGGTGCCCTTGCTGGGCAGCGTGCCGGGCATCGGCCGTCTGTTCCGCTCGCAGACCAGCAGCGTGCAAAAAACCAACTTGCTGGTGTTTATCCGCCCCACCATTTTGCGTGACGATGACGCGTTACGCGGCGCGACGGCGGAGAAATATCAGCTGATTCGCGAGCAGCAATTACAACAGACGCCGCTCAGTGGTTGGTTGTTTGAGTCTGATGATATGCCGGTATTGCCTGAGTGGGAAAACACCGTATCTGGCCAGACGGCTGCTGAGGATAACAGCACCAATCTGAGTGAACCGTGAGCCTGACGCCATGAGCAGCCCGCAAAACCAGAGTCGGCTGTTGCCGTTTGAATTTGCCCAGCAGCACGGTGTGCTCTGGGACGGCGAATCGCTAAGCTGCCGTCAGCAGCCGACGCTGCCCGTTTTACTTGAACTGCGGCGTGTGCTGGGTGCTGGTTTGCACTGGCAACTCAGTGATCAGGCCACTTTCCAGCAAAACCTTACCCGTTTGTATCAAAGTGGCGCAGATGCCGCGCAACGCGCTGCTGAAGATCTGGATGATGATTTTGATCTGGATGCGCTGGTTGATGAGATACCCCAACACAGTGATTTATTGTCCGGTGCGGAAAATGCGCCGGTGATCCGGCTGATCAATGCGCTGTTGTCCCAGGCTGTGCGTGAAAAAGCGTCGGATATTCACATCGAACCCTACGAGCGCAAAGTGTCGGTGCGCTTTCGGGTGGATGGTGTGCTGCGCGATGTGCTGGCGCCGAAAGCCGAGCTGGGTCCGGTGCTGGTATCACGCTTAAAAGTGATGGCGCGTCTGGATATTGCTGAGAAGCGCTTGCCGCAGGATGGTCGTATCAGTGTGCGCCTGGCAGGACATGCGGTGGATATTCGTATGTCCACGATTCCTTCCAGTTTTGGTGAGCGCGTGGTGTTGCGACTGCTGGATCAGGCTGCCGGGCAGTTGCAGCTTGGGCAGTTGGATCTGCCCCCGATGATGCTCAGCGCACTGCAAAATGCCTTGCGCAAGCCCCACGGCATTATTCTGGTGACAGGCCCCACCGGTTCCGGAAAAACCACCACCCTGTATGCGGGTCTGCAGCATATCAACAGTCGTGAACGAAACATTCTGACCATCGAAGATCCGGTGGAATACCAGTTGCCGGGTATCGGGCAGACGCAAGTGAATACCAAAGTTGACATGAGTTTTGCGCGTGGTTTGCGTGCGGTGCTGCGTCAGGATCCGGACGTGGTGATGGTGGGTGAGATCCGCGACCAGGAGACAGCCGCTATCGCTGTGCAGGCGTCGTTGACCGGACATCTGGTGTTATCAACCTTGCATACCAATACCGCCGTGGGCGCGGTGACGCGCTTGCAGGACATGGGCATCGAGCCTTTTTTGCTGGCCTCCAGTCTGACCTTGATTGTTGCCCAGCGCCTGGTGCGCAGCTTGTGCCCTGTGTGCCGGCAACCGCACAGTGTGGATGACGCCGAAGCACAGCGCCTGCAACTGCCGG
>CANHAR010000233.1 GCA_947458495.1 Gammaproteobacteria bacterium
GACTATCTGCTGAGCAAGGGCGCGGATGGACGCGAACAGCAGATCCGCTTTGACAAAGTGCTGGTGGCGCTGGGACGCAAAGCCAATGTTGAAGGATTTGGTTTGGAAGGCCTGAACATGCCACTGACACCGCAAGGCTCGATTTTAGTAAATGATGCCTTACAGACGGTTTATCCGAGTATTTTTGCCTGCGGTGATGTCGCGGGTCCTTATCAGTTTACCCACATGGCATCTTTTCAGGCCTGGTACGCGACGCTGAACGCATTGGCGGGCGGATTAAAAACATTTCGCGCCAGTTATCGGGTCGTGCCACGGGCAACCTTCACCGATCCGGAGGTGGCCCGGGTTGGCCTGAATGAGCAGGAAGCCATAGAACAGGACATCCAATACGAGCTCACGCACTTCAAACTGGATAGACTGGATCGCGCTCTGGCAGAGGGTCATGCCTACGGATTTATCAAAATTCTGACAGTGCCGGGCTCTGACAAAATTCTGGGTGTCACCATGGTGGGCCCGCAGGCTGGCGAACTGATTGGCAGCTTTGTGTTTGCGATGACGCATAATCTGGGCTTAAAGAAAATTGGTGGCACCACACACATCTACCCAACCATGCTGGAAGCAAACCGTTTTGCTGCCAATGCCTGGCGAAATGCGCGCGTGCCCAAACATCTGTTGCCGTGGGCTGAGAAGTTTTTCCGCTGGCGCCTGTGATCAACGCTGGGCAACAAACACCCGGAGCAGCCAGCGGCCGGGCATACGCAAAGAGGTAACAAGGCGCGTACTTTTTTGAAGGTTTTTTTTGAGGTATGCAGTCAGATATTTTTGACCATCTGCTGTCCATGCTGCCAGAATTCGAGCTGCGCATTTTCCAGCAGCCAAGCGTGACAAAAATGCAGCACTGGTCAGGGGGCGTTAGCGCCGGCAACAGAACTCAACAGGACTCAACACAATGATTGCACGACTTTTGGACATGATGCCCGGCTCACGATTGCTGAATTTGCTGATATTTATCGCCAGTGTGCTGATCATCGGTATGGCGCTCTACATGGAGCACGTCATGTTGTTGCAACCCTGCGGGCTGTGTATCACCCAACGCGTGTTTGTTGTACTCGCTGGTTTGGTGTGTCTGGCAGCAGCAATTCATAATCCCGGGCAGATCGGCAGACGAAATTACGCGCTGGGCGCAGCGGCCATGTGTGTCGCCGGCAGCTATTTTGCCATCCGCCAGATATGGCTGACCTACCTGCCAGAAGACCAGGTGCCGGCCTGCGGCCCTGGTTTCAATTACGTTCTGAACAATTTTCCGATGATGGATACCTTGAGTTTTCTGCTGAAAGGTGACGGAAATTGTGCGGAAGTCAGTTGGCGTTTTATGGGTATTTTCTCCATCCCCGAGTTGTCGTTGATGGGCTTTATTGGTTTGTTTGCCCTGTGTCTTTACCAGGGCTTCCGCCGCTAAAGCTTGTAATTGTTCCACTGCGCAAGGTATTCATCAAAGCTCAGGGTGTCCTGAGTTTCGATGTGTGCCTGCGTGGCCAACGACTGTGTGCTGGCAGCCTTAAAGTGAGCCTGCACATCGGCCGCCATCGTGCTGTGTGCGAAGTGCTGCAGCGTTTTTTCAGACGCCTGCATGCCAAACTTGCAGAATGGCATGCTGTTCTCGCGCATCAGTCGCAGAATGTGGGCAGAAGGTGTCAGGTCCGGGTTATCGGCCTTGAGCGCTTGTGCACTGACAGCCGCGCTGTAGCGCTGGCTGCTGTGTGAGTGATCAAGAATGGCGGCCGTGTGTTGCATCTCGCGCAACAGTTCGGTTGCCCATTGTTTCAGACTGATGGGTTGACCGTGGCGGTTCAACATTAACCCGGGCTCTCGCCCGCGGTTAACGGTTAACGATAGATTCTGCTCGCTTTCAAAGGACTCTGCTTGCTCACACCAGGGGCTGTCAGCCAACAGGCAGTAAAGTAGAAACGCATCGAGAAAGTGTATCTGTTCGCTATCGATTCCGACCGGCAAAAACGGATTCAGATCCAGCGCTCGCACTTCCACATACTGAATGCCCTGCTCTTTAAGCAGTTGTAGCGGTCGCTTGCCTTCGCCAACACGTTTCGGGCGAATAGTCGCGTAGAACTCATTCTCCAGTTGCAGCAGGTTGGTATTGATCTGCAATTTCCTGCCGTCTTTTTCCAGGCCAATGTTTTCGTAGGCGGGGTAAGCGGTCGACAATGCCGAATAAAGGCTGTCGATATAGTTGTTGATATCGTTGTAGCACACGTAAATCGCACGCTGGGCATCGCTTTTGTAACCGAGATCACCCATGCGCAGACATGTGGCATAGGGTTTGTAAAGCGTGAACTGGTCCAGTGTCTCAAGGTCATGCTCACGTCCTGCCGTGAAACAACTGCACACGGCTGGCGAGGCGCCAAACAGGTAGACCAGCATCCACGAATAGCGATGGTAATTGCGGATCAGGCGCAGGTAATGACGGGTCTGAAACTCCTGCAAAGGCTCGGTTGAGCCCAGTAGTGCGCGGTAGTCCTGCCAGAAAGTTTCCGGCATGGAGAAGTTGTAATGAATGCCCGCAATTGTCTGCATCTTGCGGCTGTAACGATGCCCAAGGCCTTCACGATACAGCGTCTTTAACTTGCCGGTATTCGAGCTGCCGTACTGCGCCAGCGGAATTTGTTCTTCGCCTTCGAGCAAACACGGCATGCTCGACACCCAAAGCCGTTCACCCGCGGGCAGATTGTCGTAGGTGAATTTGTGGATGTCCGTCAAGAATGCAATGCACTCATCTGCCGATTGCGTCACCGGCGTGATCAGTTCAATCAGCGCTTCCGAGTAGTCGGTGGTGATGTAAGGGTGCGTCAGCGCAGAGCCCAACGCCAGCGGATGCTCAGTCTGCGCCAGCCGGCCTTGCGGGCTTACCCGCAGACTTTCTTTTTCAATGCCGCGCCGAATATTTGCCCACTCGGGCTTGAACACCGGCAGATCAAATCTGTCCAGCGCGCTGGTGAAGGTTACTGCCGTTGTGTTGGCGGTCAAGTTGCCGCCTTGTCCATGGTTTGACAAGATTTCTCGACCTTAACTGAGTTGCGGCCCTGCGGCCACAATGGCCTCAGACACCTTGAAGCGTTTAAAATTTGTACAGAACTGATTGATCAGATCTGCGGCTTTTGCGTCATATTTGGCCGGATCAGACCAGGTGTTACGCGGGTTCAGCAAGGCGGTGTCAACACCGGAAACAGCGGTTGGAATAGTCAGATTGATACCGTCCAGATGTTGTGTTGGCCCATCACGCAGCGCACCACTTTGAATGGCATGAAGCACGGCGCGTGTTGACGGAATACTGAAGCGCTTGCCAATGCCATGCGGGCCACCGGTCCAGCCGGTGTTCACCAGGTACACCTGGCTGTCAAATTCAGCGATGCGTTTGATCAGCAAATCAGCATAAACACCAGCAGGCCGTGGGAAAAATGGTGCACCAAAACACACGGAGAACGTGGATTTAATGCCGTCACCCGCGCCAACTTCAGTTGAGCCTACCAGCGCTGTGTAGCCGCTGAGAAAGTGATAAGCGGCAGCCTCTGGTGACAGTATGGATACCGGTGGCAGCACACCGGTCAGGTCACAGGTCAGAAATACAATGGATTTTGGCTCGCCGGCGCGGTTTGCTTCTACACGTTGTCGGATATTGGTCAGTGGATAACAGGCGCGTGAATTTTCTGTCAGGTGCGTATCGGCATAATCTGCAGTGCGGGTTTGTGCTTCGATGGTGACGTTTTCGATGACCGCACCAAACTTGATGGCATCCCAGATAACAGGTTCATTTTTCTGGCTCAGATTGATGCATTTGGCGTAACAGCCGCCTTCCAGATTAAAGACAGAACCTTTGCCCCATCCATGTTCGTCGTCACCAATCAGAAAACGTTCTTCATCTGCAGAGAGCGTGGTTTTGCCCGTGCCGGAGAGCCCGAAAAACAGACACACATCGCCGGACTCACCAACGTTGGCTGAGCAGTGCATGGGCAGCACATCGTGTTCCGGCAACAGGAAATTCTGTACCGAGAACATGGATTTTTTCATTTCACCCGCATAACGTGCGCCGGCCAGCAGCACTTTGCGCTGCGCAAAATTCAGAATGACGGCCACCTCGCTGTGGGTGCCATCACGC
>CANHAR010000234.1 GCA_947458495.1 Gammaproteobacteria bacterium
GCATCACACACGCCCAGCGCACTGCGATCGGTAATGCCGTTCATACCAAAACACAGGATCTGACTGGACGGCATGTCGATGCCATCCAGATCCTGTGCCTGTACCTGGACCTGGACCTGCAGTCCTGCATTGAGGCTGAGCACAAAGGCCGCGCTCAGGGCTGTGCGCAGCGCGGTTCTCAGCGTGGTTCTTAATGTCGCGCCCGGAGCAGTTCTCAGCGCAACATCAAGCTGTGGTGGTTTCATCACAGGGGCACCGTCATGCTGTGGGTTTTAATGTGCTGCGCGCCAGAGTTTCCATGGGAACACGCATACAATCCCGCAGGATTTTCGCAAAATCCGCTGAGCCGGGTGCCAACTCTACCCGGTGTGTCAGAACGGGCGGCAGCAGAGTTTCCAGATCATCGGCATTCACATAATTGCGCCCGCGCATCGCGGCCAGCACCTGCAAGGCGGGCAGGATCAGCACCAGACTGCGCGTTGAGTTGCCTTGCAGAATACGTTCATCGGCGCGCAGGGTTCTGGAAATATCCACCAGTGCGGTTTTGATAGCTGACGAGATGTAGACACCGGCATCAATGGCATGACGGGCCTGCAGAATTTCGGTGCGCCCGACGTGAATTCGGGCGCTGGTTTTATCGCGACGCGACTGCCAGGTATTGAGTACCTCCAGTTCGGCATCGCGCTCAACATGCACCATGCGCAGCTTGAACAGAAAACGATCCAACTGCGGCGTGGGCAGCGGATAGGTGCCGACCAGATCCAGCGGGTTCTGCGTTGCGATCACAAAAAACAGCGGGTCCAGCGCATAGGTCTGGTTGTCGACGGTGACTTGTTTTTCGCCCATGGCTTCCAGCATGGCGGCCTGTACTTTTGGGGAGGTACGGTTGATCTCGTCCGCCAACACCACATGCGCAAAAATCGGCCCATGACGGAAGTGAAAGCTGTTGGTGCTGGCATCAAATACCGCGCTGCCGGTGACATCAGAAGGTAACAGGTCGGGGGTAAACTGAATGCGCCGGAACGGGACAATGGGCACAGGTGAGCGCTTGTGGTCGGCGGCCTGATCATCGGTGATGGCCTCGCCCAGCGCCTTGGCGAGGGTAGTTTTGCCAGAACCCGGAAAGTCTTCCAGCAGCACGTGGCCGTCCGATAGCAGCGCAATCAGCGCCAGTTCGATCACATCGTCACGCCCCAGTACCTGCGCTTTGACGGCGTTGGTCAGCCGTGCCATCACTTCGCGTGCCCGGTCGAGTGTGTGGTCGAGCGTGGGGTCCAGATCGGCGCTGTGTACAGTTTCAACTTCCAAGACTTGCATTCATCACTCCACGAACCAGATGTTTAGTTGTCAGTATTATCAGGAAAACAGATCGGCAAACCCGCCAACGCACCTTATCGGCTCAGCAGCCAGGGTAACGGGTGCACAATCGCCAGGGCGCTTTGCCACCAGCGCTGCTGCGCCTTCAATTGCTGACGCAGCGCAGCGGTTTGCCCCAGCCATTGTTGCCTGCTGATGCCCATGCTTGCCTTACGGGCGCCCGCGTCGGCGCCTGACAGGGCCAGCGCCGGATCAAAGGCGTATCCGGGCGCGGCAGACAGATGCCAGTTGCTCAGCGTCTGAAAAGCCGGCAGTGTTTTGCTGACGCGTCGGGCAAAGGCTTCGCGGCTTTCGCCAAGTCGTCGACGGATACCATGAGCAGCCAGGCAGTCCAGGGCCGCACGATAGCCAAGTCGATACAGAGTGCCTTCGTCGGCCCACCCCAGGCAGCTTGCCCGGTAGACACGAACGGCATAGGCCAGTAACACCGCTGCCAGCGCCATGGCCAGCAATAATCGCAGGGTCAGCGCCCAGTTGATGGCTGAGGAGCCAGCCTGATCTTCCAGAAATGCCTGAAAGGCGGCATCGTCGCGCAACATGTCACCCAGCATCTGCTGCAAGGAGTCCTGCGGTTCAACACTCATGTCAACCAGCGTTTGACGGGGTGCAGGATCAACAATCACCCAGCCAAGATCCTGCAGATAAATTTCCGGCCAGGCATGTCCGTTCACCGCCTGAATCAGCAGTGCAGAGCCCCCGGCCCGATTGGCCGCCGGCACTGAATATCCCACGCCGACCCGCGCCGGAATACCCAGACTGCGGTACAGGTAAGTGGCGGAGTAGGCAAAATGCACGCAGTACCCCGTCAAGTCACCAAACAGGAAAGACGCCGCCGGATCAACCGCATAGGCGTGTTCATTTTTCAGGCTGTAGATGCCGTTTTCATCCAGCCAGGCCTTGATGGCCATGGCCTTGGCATAAGGATCGTCGGCAAACTCGGGACGCAGCGTCGCGGTCAGCTGGCGGGCAAACTCGCCGTAACGCGGGTCATCGGGCATTTCCAGATATTCGGCCCACTGCTGCAGTGACCAGTCAGGGGAACCAGCTTTGCGCCCGACCAGATCCGGAAAATCAAACTCAGGAACCAGCGACTCCACCGTATAGGTTTGTCTGAAGCGCAGGCTGTTGGGATTGGGTGCCCGTTCAAAACGCACCGGGGCATCCAAACCAAACGGGCTGCGATGCGGGGCCAGCAGGCCAATGGTGGTGGTGACGCGGCGGCGAAGCTCCGGGGCAGGCACTTCAGCAGAGACATCAACCGGGCTGGACGGGAACTGCGATACCAGATCCTGGTCAAGATCGGGATTTTCAGCTGTCCACAACAAGGTGCCGTTGAACTCGGAATAAGCGGATTCGCGGAAATAGTAAGCGCCGCCCGCCGGCTCGTAATCATCCCGGAACAACACCACGGCAACCGGCGCCTCGCGGTCGCTGGCGTTGTTTTCGCCATCTCTGAACGGACTGTCATTGTTGGCGCTGCTACCGCTGCCTTCGGTGCCGGTCAGGCCAAGATCGTTGGTCAGCTGCGGAGTTGGCATGCCAAAGAACTGCACAAAAAACAGCAAGGAGAAACACACGGCCGCCAGAATGCCGGCGTGGTAGGGCAGGCGCCGATGCTGATTTTCCATCATCAGCAGTATGGCCAGTGCCAGCACGGCGGCAACACCAATGCCCATCAGGATAGTGGAGGGATCAAGGCCGCGTATCAGTGCAAAGTCGCCGATGAAGTAGGGTCTGTCGATCATGCCGCGCTGATGAGCAGCCAGCGTTATGACAAACGCACTGGCAACAAACAGCAGTTCAGGAATTGCGCCCCAGCTGTGGCGGCGGGCGGTGTGCCGCAGGGCGATGGCGACGGCCGCCGCCAGGGTAAACCAATAAACAGATTGACCGCTCTGATACAAAACCATCGCGCCCAGCAGGTTTGCCAGGGCCGCGCTTTGCAGCAACAGGCCGGTAACTACGCTGGTAACCGTCAGCGTCAGCGCCAGCAACAGCAGCAATGCCGGGGCGCGAATCTGCAACAAAGTGCTGTTGTCGCGCTGTTGGCGGTCTACCCAAAAACACGCCAGCAGGCAACCAATCGCGCCAGCGGCCGACCCGGTCACGGTGGTCAGTGGTGTGCTCAGTACCCAGCAGGCCATGGCCAGTATCAGGCCACGGATCAGACTTTGCACCAGCTTGCCGGGCGTAACGCCAGCCGAATTATTCAAAGCGCTTTGGTGAATGGTTTTACTCATGGCGTTGGACATTAAACCCTTTTCAAACGTTGGTCAAAAGACTGCCCGCTTTGCCTGTCGATTAACAGCACATAGGCTCCGCGGCGACTGAAATCGGCCATCAGGTTCTGCAACTGCGTGCTGTCAACCCCGGTTGGATCGGCCTGCCTGACGTTCTCCAGTACTATTTTTTTAAACGTTTTGCCCAGTGATGCCGGGCTCTCGTTGATCAGACCGTCAGCCGCCAGCACAATCGAAAACGGTCCGCCATGACGCGCCAGTGTCTGCTGCAAGGGTAAAACCCACGGGCCAGGCGTCGCCGGTGCAAACACAATACAGGCACTTTGCGCCGCTGCATTGCCTTGTTGACCCTGGCCGCGCAGGAATTCTTCCAGTCCATAGCTGTTTTGCTGACCGGGCTTGCGCGAACCGGCAATCAGCGGAAGCGCCGCCGCCGTGGTGCTGGCAACATAATCACTGCCGTCCGCCCCAAAAATCCATGGCGAACCCAGAGCGCCGTGTGTCACTGCAAACCTTGCCACGCCGGCCGC
>CANHAR010000235.1 GCA_947458495.1 Gammaproteobacteria bacterium
GACTGGTCAAATGAGCAGGGTTTCATTTTGCATATACGCCTGCCCATCAACAGATTACTGACAGAGAAGTGTCCGCCCCTTACAGCATCGCCCGCCTGACTTTGGCTGAAACCCACTCGGAGACCACAACGGTTGCAAAAATCAGCACAAATACCGTGGCCACCTCTCCCCATGCGAGATTATTGATAGAGGCATTCATTTGCAGTCCGATACCGCCGGCTCCGACCAGACCCAGCGTCGTCGCTTCGCGGATATTGATATCCCAGCGGTAAACGCAAATACCTGCAAATGCCGGCATGATTTGCGGCCAGACTGCCCAGGCTAATACTTGGCCACGGCCGGCGCCCGTTGCCGAGAGGGCCTCGACCGGAGTCGGATGAATTTCTTCTATCGCCTCATAAAGCAGTTTCCCGACAAATCCTATCGAACGCAGCGCGATAGCCAACATGCCAGCAAAACTTCCCGGCCCGACAATGGTCACCAGCAACATTGCCCAGATCAGCGCATTAATCGATCGGGAACTGACAATAATCGCCAGCGCAGCTGCGCGCAGAGCAGGATGGGGGGTGGTATTGCGTGCTGCCAGAAATGCCAGAGGAAAGGCGATGACAATACCCATGACCGTCCCGACGGTTGCTATATTGATGGTGTCCCACAAGGGCAGCATCAACGAGCCGGTGATACTCCAGTCGGGTGGAATCATGCGCCCGATCAGACTGGCAGCCTGCTCGTCCGCATCGTAAAGAAATTCCCAGATTGTATTTTCCGAGATCAGCGCCCAGCACCAGACAAACAACATGCCTCCCAACATCCAGCCTGCCCAGTGAGCATACTGTTGCAAAGGTTCACGCTTTTTCCAGACTGGCTGATCTCCGTGTTTTATCAGCGGCATTATTGTGTCCACTTGCGAACATACCCGGACAGGTATTCGCTGGTCATCACGATCACAATAATCAGCAGCAGAATGGCTGCGGAAGTATCGTAATCATAGCGGTTGATGGAAGTATTCAGCGTGGCGCCAATGCCGCCGGCGCCAACGATGCCAATGACAGCAGACTCGCGAAAATTGATATCCAGTCGGTAGAGTGACAAACCTATCAGGCGCGGCATCACTTGCGGCTGCACCGCATAATTAACCCATTGCAACCAACTGGCGCCGGTTGCGCGAATGGCCTCCAGCGGCTCGCGCTGGGTATCCTCAATATCCTCAGCCAACAGCTTTGCCATAAAACCGATGGTTGCAAATGCCAGGGTTACCACTCCCGCGAGAGGACCAAAGCCAAACATGGCAACAAACAAAATGGCGATGATGATTTCCTGAAAGGTTCGCGACAAGGCAATGATGGTGCGACATACAAAATACACCGGCAATGGCGATATGTTGCGCGCAGCGCCAAGTCCCACAGGAATGGCCAGCAGCACTCCGATCACCGTTGCCGCCAGCGTCATAGTCAGGCTTTCTTTGAGTCCGGCAAAAATTTCCCCGCTGCGCGACACAAAGTCAGGTTGCAGAAACGAAGCGATAAAGGCCAGACCCCGATCCATACCCTGAGCCACGCGCGCCCAGTTAACATCAACACTCAACCATGCAAGCACGATGTATAACAGCACAGACGCGTTTAACGCCCAGCGCCAGCGCGTATCACGTATCAACGGCAAAGGCTTCCAGACACCGTCTTTTAACAAGGCAAGGCGCTGAGCATCAACACCTGAGTCAGGCAATGTGCGACTCATGGATGACTGCCTTGACCAATCGGCTTTAACAGCTCACCTGTCGAGGCTACCGGCTCATCAGATTCTTCCTGCTCAGTCCCGGCGGCGGACCAATCCTCTTCACCATAAATGTCCGTCAGTGTCTTTTCGTTCAAGCCTGAAGGTGGGCCGTCAAAGACCAGCTTACCTGCTCGCAGACCTACAACGCGATCAACAAACTGTTGAGCAAGCACAACGTCATGTATGTTAATCACTGCTGCCAACTGCTGCTCGCGGCACAGTTCACAGATCAGGCGCATAATCTGTCGTGAGGTTTTGGGGTCGAGACTGGCGGTAGGCTCATCAACCAGCAGTAACTTGGGATTTTGCACCAATGCGCGGGCGATACCAACACGCTGCTTCTGACCGCCCGACAATGCATCGCCACGCTTGTCAAACATCGTTTCCAGACCCACCCGCTCCAGCAGATTCAGCGCCTGTTTAACATCTGACGATGGGAATTTACGGAGAAAACTGCGCCAGAAGCCCGTGTAGGCTAATCGTCCGGACAGCACGTTTTCCATCACTGACAGGCGTTCAACCAGCGCATGGTTCTGAAAAATCATTCCAATCTGACGACGCGCCTGCCGCAGCTTCGCGCCGCGCACCCGTGTAATGTCTTGTCCGTCAAGCATCACAGACCCGGCAGTAGGCTCAACCAATCTGTTCACACAACGAATCAATGTACTTTTTCCGGCCCCGGAAGGGCCAATCAGAGCCATGACCTGGCCTGCTGGCACCTCTAGGGTGATATCACTCAGCGCAAGATCACCCGTATCATACCGTTTGCTCAGCCCGGTCAATTTCAGCATGCTTTCCTCTTGTTTTTGTTGGTCAATCGCAGTTGTAGATCGTGTCGTTTGCTTCATCAATTTCTCTGACGACCCGCCAGTGTTCCTGGTAAGTAATCGGAATAAACTGTGCCATGCCGGCGTCAGCAAACTCGCGCTGCAAGGCACTGCCTTCCCAGTTGAAACTGAAAAACGCCTCGCGAATCTTCCTGCTTAACTCAGGCGTGAGGTTGTGCGAAACACCGTAGGCAGTTGTCGGAAAAGTCAGCGACTTGTAAATTGAACGGTACTGGCTGGCATTGACGACGTCACGTCCTTCCATTCGCTTGAGAACTTCATTGGCGACGGCAGCCGCTTCATAGTCTCCATTAACAACGCCCAGTATGGAGTTGTCATGACTACCTGAGAACACCGTGCGATAGTCTGTCCCTGCCTGCAAACCAAATTCATTCTGTAACAACGTTGATGGCGCCTTAAATCCCGAGTTGGAAGTTGGCGCCGTGAAAGCCAGTTGTCGGCCTCTCAGATCTGCACCACTTTGAATACCGCTGTCAGGGAAGGTAATGATTTCCATCTCATAGCCATAACTGCGATCTGCCGACGCCATCATGGCAAAGGGCACAAATCCGGCGCAATTCACGGCCACCGGAGTTGAGCCGGTATTAAAACCGGCGATATGCAAGCGACCCGCACGCAAGGCCTCGAGTTGCGCAGCATTAGACTGCACTGGAAAAAAGCGCACTTCTTTGCCGGTGGCGCCTTCCATGTGCGCGATGAACTCATCCCAGACACGAGAATATAAAGCGGGGTCTTCAACCGGAGTGTAGGCAAAAACCAGAATCGAGGGGTCGCGCCAGCGTTCAGAATCACCAGGCTGATCCGCCACCAGATCAGCGTTCATATCCTGATAACGCGGTGATAACTGGGCGCTGACGCTATTGCTCACAAGCATGGTGCAGGCGCCGGACAACAGGAGCGCTCCGGCTGATATCCTGTGTCTGACAGTAAACAAATGGCTCATGATGATCTTGCACTCGTTCCAGAACAGCCTTTAGGCGGCGGCAAAAATGAACCCGATCATAACATCTGCCCGCAACGGGTCAACCATCGCACCCGCCATGCATCATGCCAGTCTCATGGCTTGGCGACTCTGCTCGAGTACGCGAGTTTTATCGCCATCGTTAACCAGGCGGAAACTGTTGTCGCGCGGCGGTTCAAAATCCCTGAATAATGCTGCCGCACTGGCAGCACGAATCCCTTGGCCGCGCTGCTCAAGGCGCTTGATGATCATGTCCAGAGGAGCATCTACCCAGATAAATGTCAGCTGCGGCAAGTGCTTTCGCAAGAAATCCCGATGCTTTTGTTTGTAGGCACCTTGAGTGACTATCAAGGGCATATCAGATTGCTGCCGGTCTTTGATGTGCTCCAGCAGTTGTGAAAAATATTCATCCCTCATGCTATCTGTAAAAGGCCGCGCCTCGGCCAGAGCCAACTTCATTTCCGCTGTGATATCAATATCGGCGTGGTAAACAGGCCATCCGGTCTGTTGTGATATGACGTCACCCACATATGACTTTCCTGCACCGGAGAGTCCAAACAAAAAC